>NZ_BAABIL010000297.1:0-14463 GCF_039542765.1 Kineococcus glutinatus | reverse complement strand
GCGCGCCGCCGGGCTGGAGCCGGGAGCGACGGGCACCGGCGCCGCCGCGGAGCAGGTGCGGCGGATCACGCAGGCCGGGCGGGCGCGCCGCGCGGCGCGCCCGGGCGACACGACCGACACGACCGACACGACCGCGGGGAGAGACGCGTGAGGCCGCTGCACCACCAGCTCGACGGGCCGCTGCCGGCACCGGAGGGCGTCCCCACCCTGCTGCTGCTGGGGTCGCTGGGCTCGTCCCTGCGGTCGTGGACGCCGCAGGTGGCGGCGCTGGCCGCCCGGTTCCGGGTGCTGCGCCTGGACCTGCCCGGCCACGGCGCCTCCCCCGCCGCCGCGGGCCCGTACGCGCTCGACGACCTCGTCGACGCCGTCGCCGCGACGCTGGACGACCTCGGGACGGGCCCGGTGCACGCGGTGGGCGTCTCCCTCGGCGGCATGGTGGCGCTGCGGCTGGCGGCGCGGGAGCCGCAGCGGGTGCGCAGCCTCGCGCTGTTCTGCACCTCGGCCCTGCTGGGGCCCGCGGAGGGCTGGCTGGAGCGGGCGCGCACCGTGCGGGCGGAGGGTACCGCGGCGGTCGCGGAGGCCGTGGTGGGTCGCTGGCTCACCCCGGGTTTCGCGGCCCGCCACCCGGCCCTCGTCGCGGACCTGCGCGCGATGGTGGCCGCCGTGGACGACGAGGGCTACGCCGGCTGCTGCGAGGCGATCGCCGGGATGGACCTGCGCGCGGACCTGCCGCGGATCGGCGTGCCGGTGCTGGCCGTCGCGGGCGCGGACGACCCGGCCACGCCCCCGGAGCACCTGCGCGCCATCGCCGACGCGGTGCCCGACGGGCGGCTGGAGGTGGTCCCCGGTGCGGCGCACGTGCTGCCGCTGGAGCACCCCGCGCGCGCCGCGGAGCTCGTCACCGCCCACGTGCTCGCGGTCGAGGGAGGCGGCGGCGACCCCACGACCGACCTGACGACCGACCTGACGACCGACGGCGGCCGGCACGCCGCGGGGATGCGCACGCGCCGGCAGGTCCTGGGCGACGCCCACGTGGACCGCGCGGTGGCCGGCACCACGGAGTTCACCGCGGGCTTCCAGGACTTCATCACCCGTTACGCGTGGGGGGACGTGTGGCAGCGCCCGGGCCTGGACCGGCGGGCGCGCAGCACGGTGACGCTGGCGGTGCTCACGACGCTGGGGCAGGAGCACGAGCTGCAGATGCACGTGCGCGCCGCGCTGCGCAACGGCCTGACGACGGCCGAGATCGGCGAGATCCTGCAGCACTGCGCCATCTACGCCGGGGTGCCGGCGGCCAACCGCGCCTTCGCGCTGGCGCAGCGGGTGTTGGATGAGCTCGCCCGGCACGACGAGTCCGGCGCCGCGGGCGCCGGGGACGAGGAGCGGTGATGGACAAGGTGGTGGCCTCCGCGGCGGAGGCGGTGGCCGACATCGGTTCGGGCGCGAGCCTGGCGGTCGGCGGTTTCGGCCTCTCGGGGATCCCCACGGTGCTCCTGGAGGCGCTGCTGGAGACGGGTGCGGACGACCTGACGGTGGTGTCCAACAACTGCGGCACGGACGGCCACGGCCTGGGGCTGCTGCTGGCGGCGCACCGGATCCGGCGGGTGGTGGCCTCCTACGTGGGGGAGAACAAGGAGTTCGCCCGCCAGTACCTGGCCGGGGAGCTGCACGTGGAGCTGACCCCGCAGGGCACGCTGGCGGAGAAGCTGCGCGCCGGCGGCGCCGGGATCGGGGCGTTCTACACCCCCACCGGGGTGGGCACGCAGGTCGCCGACGGCGGTCTGCCCTGGCGCTACGCCCCCGACGGCTCCGTCGCGCTGGCCTCCGAGCCCAAGGAGGTCCGGGTGATCGGCGGGCGGCAGATGGTGCTGGAGGAGTCCATCACCACCGATTTCGCGCTGGTGCGCGCGGCGGTGGCCGACCGGGCGGGCAACGCCGTGTTCCACGCCGCGGCCCGCAACTTCAACCCGCCGGCGGCGACGGCGGGGCGCACCACCGTCCTGGAGGCCGAGCGGGTCGTGGAGGTCGGCGAGCTCGACCCGGACGCGGTCCACCTGCCGGGCATCTTCGTGCAGCGCGTCGTGGCGCTCACGCCGGAGCAGGCCGCGGACAAGGGCATCGAGAAGCGCACGGTCCGCACCCGCGGGGAGGAGAGCTGACATGGGCTGGAGCCGGGAGCAGATCGCGGCGCGGGCGGCGCAGGAGATCGGGGAGGGCCAGTACGTCAACCTCGGCATCGGCCTGCCCACCCTGATCCCCAACCACATCCCCGAAGGGCGCTCGGTGGTCCTGCACGCCGAGAACGGCATCCTGGGCGTGGGCCCCTACCCCTACGACGAGGACGTGGATCCGGACCTCATCAACGCCGGCAAGGAAACCGTCACCACCCTGGCCGGGGCCTCCTTCTTCGACTCCGCCACCAGCTTCGGCATGATCCGCGGCGGGCACATCGACGTCGCCGTGCTGGGCGCCATGCAGGTCTCGGTCACCGGGGACCTGGCCAACTGGATGGTCCCCGGGGCGATGGTCAAGGGCATGGGCGGGGCGATGGACCTGGTCCACGGTGCCCGCCGGGTCATCGTCACGATGGAACACACCACCCGCACCGGCGAACCCAAGCTGCTCACCTCCTGCACCCTGCCCCTGACCGGCAAGGGCGTGGTGACCCGCATCATCACCGACCTGGCGGTCCTGGACGTCACCACCGACCCCACCGCCGCCGTGAGCGCGGGCGAGGCCGCCTTCGGCCTCGTGGAACTGGCCCCCGGCGTCGACTACGACGACGTCGCCAAGGCCACCGGCGCACCCCTCACCGACAGCCGCTGACCCCGGGTGCACGCGACGGGACGGGGTCCCGCACCGATCGGTGCGGGACCCCGTCCCGTCGCGGGTGCGGCTCGCCGGGGCGGGCGGGCTCAGCCGAACAGGATGTAGGCGTCCTGGAAGTCCTGGCGCCAGCCCGTGCGGGTGCGGTACTCCTCACCCAGGGGGAAGCCGTTGCCGTCGAGGCCGTCGAAGTGGTCGTAGACCTCCTTGATGCCGCCGACCACGGCGTGCGCCCCGGTGGCCGGGCTCCAGTACACGTCGCCGCCCTGGAACGTCTGCACCGCACCGCCGTAGACCGCTTGCTCCCCCGACGTCGGGAAGCCGAGCCTGCCGGTCTCCCAGCGGTCCTGGGCGTACCGGTCCATGATCGCCCCCCGGACGGGGTGGGCGCCGGTGGCCGGGCTCCAGTACACGACGGCGCCCTGGAAGCGCTGGATCACGCCGCCGCGCACGGGGATCTCGTCGCTGACCGGGTACCCGAGCCAGCCGAGGTTGTAGTTCTCGTGGCGGTACTCGTCGAGGATCTCGCCCTTGACGACGTGGGCGCCGGTGGCCGGCGTCCAGTAGACCTCGCCGCCCTGGAAGCTCTGCCGGAAGCCGTAGCCGCGCTCGGGTCCGCTCTCCTCGCTGAAGGGCCGGCCGAGGAAGCCCTGCTCCGCGCCGAGACCCACGTAGCAGCGCAGGATCTCCCCGCGCACGACGTAGCCGCCGTAGCTGCGCGAGCCGTCGGCGTTCTGCACGAACGCGGTGGGGGCGGCCTGCACGGGCGCGGCGGTGGCGGTGAGGGCTGCTGCGGCGACGGCGACGGCCACCGCTCGGTGCTTCCAGGACGTGCGCACGACACTCCAGTCCGGTCGGGGGGTTTCGGTGACCGACGGTGCCAGCCGGCGGCGGCACCGGTCCCGCGGAGTTCCCCCGGGCGACCCGTTCGGCGCAGGGACGTCACCGCGATGTCGTATCCGCGGCATCCGCGCTGCGCCGGGCGGGTGGCGCAGCACCAGGGCCCCGCACCGCCTGCGGCGGTGCGGGGCCCGTGGTGGCTCGCGGGTGGTCAGCCGCCCCGGACGTCCCGCGCCGGCTCGTCGCGCCGCCGCTGGGCCGGCGGCCGCAGGGGCGAGGCGGTGGCCCCGTCCGCCTCCTGCGGCGCTTCCCCGGCAACCGCTGCGGCAGCCGCCGGTGCGGGTACCGCCCCCCGGCCGGCGATCCCCTCGTCGTAGACGGCCTCGCCGCGCTCGACCATGCCCGCCACGTCGGACAGCGGGATCTCCTTGAGCAGCAGCGCCAGGACGAGGGCGACGGCGAAGGCGGGCAGCAGGTAGCCGAACACCGGGGAGAGGGAGTCGGCGTAGGCGTCGACGATCGCGGTGCGCAGCGGCTCCCCGGCCGCCTTGACGGCGGCGGGCACGAGGCTGTCCGGGGAGGTGATGCCGGCGGCCACGGCCTGCTGGGCGTTGGCGGTGAGCGCGGTGGTGAGGTTGTCGGCGAGGTTGTTGGTGAAGATCGTGCCGAAGACGGCGACGCCGACGGTGGCGCCGACCTCGCGGAAGTAGTTGTTCGTCGAGGTGGCCGTGCCCAGGTCGCGGGCGGCCACGGCGTTCTGCGCCACCAGCACGACGATCTGCATGATGAGGCCGAGCCCGAGGCCCATGACGAACAGCATGGCGCCGACCGTCCACAGCGAGGTGGATCCCGACAGCGTCGTCATCCAGGCCATCGCGGCGGCGATGACGACGACACCGGCGAGGGGGAACACCTTGTACCGGCCGGTGCGCGTGGTCGCGATGCCGGAACCGATCGCGGTGGTGAACAGGCCGACCATCATCGGCAGCATGAGCAGCCCGGAGCCGGCCGCGGAGGTTCCCGAGGCCATCTGCAGGAACGTCGGCACGAACGCCACCGCGGAGAACATGCCGAGGCCGACGGCCGCACCGAGGGCGGTGGCGAGCACGAATTCGCGGTTGCGGAAGAGGCCGAGCGGGATGATCGGCTCGGCCGCGCGCCGCTCGACGAGCACGAAGGCGACGGCGGAGACGAGCAGGGCCGCGAGCAGCGCGAGGGTCTCCGGGGCCGTCCACCCGCGGCTGCCGCCGAAGTCGGTGAAGAAGACGAGGGAGGTCGTCACCGCGGAGAGGGTCACGACGCCGGCGTGGTCCAGGCGTGCGGTGTTCCGCTTGCGCGGCAGGCTCAGGGCGAACCAGCCGATGAGCAGGGCCGCGACGCCGACGGGCACGTTGATCCAGAAGCACCAGCGCCAGCCGAGGTCGGCGTGGTCGGTGAAGAACCCGCCCACCAGCGGGCCGGCCACGGCGGACAGGCCGAACACCGCGCCCAGCGGGCCCATGTACTTGCCGCGCTCCTTGGCGGGCACGACGTCGGCGATGATCGCCTGGGCGAGGATCATCATGCCGCCGCCGCCCAGGCCCTGGACGCCGCGCCAGACGACGAACTGCGTGAAGTCCTGCGCCAGCGCGGCACCGACGCTGGCCCCGGTGAACAGGGCCAGGGCGACGAGGAACAGGGTGCGCCGGCCGAAGAGGTCGCCGAACTTGCCGTAGATCGGCATGACGAGGGTGCTGGCCAGCAGGTAGGCGGTGGTCACCCACGCCATGTGGGAGATGCCGCCGAGGTCGCCGACGATGGTCGGCATCGCAGTGGAGATGATCGTCTGGTCGAGGCTGGAGACGAGCATGCCCGCGATGAGGGCGGCGAAGATGAGGTTGATGCGCCGGCGGGTGAGGACGATCGGCGCTGCCGCCGGGGAGGCGGCTGGCTGGACGGACACGGTTCTCCTCGCGGTCTCAGGAGCGGGTGGGGGCCGGGGCGAGGGCGCCGAGGAACGCCTCGCGGGTGGCGTCGAGGACGTCCTGCAGCGACGGCGGCACCGCGTCGGCGCCGGAGGTGCGGGAGGCGTCGAACCAGTCGCGGCAGGCGCGGTGGACGAGGGCGAAGGCGACGGCGGCGACCGCGTGGCAGGACGTCTCGGGTGCGGGTAGGCCGCGCCGCTCGGCGACGAGCGCGGCGAGCTCGTCCTGGTGGGCGTTGAGCCGGAAGATCTGCAGAGCGAGCAGCCGGGGTTCGCGCTGTGACAGCAGCATCACCTGGGCGAGGGCCTCGCGGTCCTCCCCCGCCAGCACGGCCGCGGGGTCCAGCAGCGCGATGACGTCGGCGAGCAGGTCGCCGCCGGGTCCGCCGGCGAGGAACGCCGCGCGCGCCTCGGGGGTGCCGAGGGGCGGCGGGTCGCCGAGGACCGCGTGCTCCTTGGACTCGAAGTAGTTGAAGAAGGTGCGCACCGAGACCTCGGCCTCGGCGCACACCCGCTCCACCGTGACGGCGTCGAGCCCGTCGCGCAGGGCGAGGGCGCGCGCGGCGGCGTTCAGCCGGCGGCGGGTTGCCGCCTTCTTGGCCTCGCGGAGGCCGGGGGACGATCCTTGCACGTCATGCAGTATTGCACGATGTGCAAGTTTGCGCGACGTGCACTCACGCGGACGGGACCGCCGGATCGCTCATCGGATCGTTCGCCGCGAAGCCCGCGCCGGTGGTGCGCGCGGCCGGATCTCGACAGCACGAGCGCAACCGTGGTTGCATGTAACCGTGGTTGTCGATGCCGGTGCCGACCGGCCGGGTGAGTGGGTGCTGCTGAGCTACCGCATGCCCCGCGAACCCTCCACGCCGCGCATCGCGGTGTGGCGGCGGCTGAAGCGGTGCGGGGTGGTCCAGCTCGGCGACGGGCTGGTCGCGCTGCCCGCCGACGCCCGCACCCGCGAGCAGCTGGAGTGGGTCGCCGAGGAGGTCACCGAGGCCGCCGGCACCGCCGGGGTGTGGCTGGCCCGCCCGGCCAGCGCCGCGCAGGAACGCGCGCTGGCGCAGGAGATGTCCGACGCCCGCGCCGCGGAGTACACCGCCCTCACCGAGGCCGCCGGTGCCGCGCTGGCCCTCGGCCCGGGTGAGCGCCTGCGCGCCCTGCGGCGGCTGCGCGCGCAGTGGCGGGAGCTCACCCGCCGGGACTTCTTCCCGCCCGCCGAGCGCGACACCGCGGCCGCAGCCCTGCGCGAGCTGGCCGACGCCGCACAGCGAGCCGGGCAGGAGGTGGCGCCGTGAGGTGGGCCACCCGCGCCGGCGTGCACATCGACCGCGCCGCCTGCGCGTGGCTCGTGCGCCGCTTCGTCGACCCGCAGGCGGAGTTCGTCTTCGTCGCCGACCCCGCCGAGGTGCCCGCCGACGCCACTCCGTTCGACATGCGCGGCGCGGACCTGGGCCACCACGGCGGCGACTGCAGCTTCGAGACGATCCTGCGCCGCTACGACCTCACCGACCCGGTGCTGTGGCGCATCGCCGAGATCGTGCACGAGGCCGACCTCGACGACGGGCGCTTCGACGCCCCCGAGGCGCCGGGCCTGGACACCGTCCTGCGCGGGCTGTCCCTCACCGGTGACGACGAGGCGACCCTGGCCGTCTCCGGCCCGGTCTTCGACGGCCTGTACGAGTTCTACCGCCGCGCCCTGCTGCTGGGCCGCGAGCCCGCCTGACCCGACCACCGCACCACGCCACCCCGTCCCACCGCGCCACCCGCGCCCCGTCCCACCGCAGAGGGAGTACCCCGCGATGACCCCCGACGACACCGTCCGGGCCACCTCCGCGCCCGTCGCCGCCGCACCCGGTGGCGCCACCCGCGACCTGGTGCCCTTCCGCGAGGCGGTGCGCACCTGGTTCGGCATCTCCCTGCAGACCTTCGGCGGCCCCGCCGGCCAGATCGCCGTCATGCAGCGCACCCTCGTCGACGAGAAGCGCTGGATCGGGCAGCAGCGGTTCCTGCACGCCCTCAACTACTGCATGCTGCTGCCCGGCCCCGAGGCCCAGCAGCTGGCGATCTACACCGGCTGGCTGCTCAACGGCACCCGCGGCGGGCTCGTGGCCGGGACGCTGTTCGTGCTGCCCGGCGTCGTCGCGCTGCTGGCGCTGTCCGTGCTCTACGCCGCCGCCGGGGACACCGCCGTGGTGAGCGCCCTCTTCGCGGGCCTGGCCCCGGCCGTGCTGGCCATCGTGGTGCAGGCGGTGCTGCGGGTGGGCAAGCGGGCGCTGGCCCACCGCGCCCTGCTCGCCCTGGCCGTCGGGGCCTTCGTCGCGCTGGCCGCCTTCTCCGCGCCGTTCCCGCTCGTGGTGGCCGCGGCCGCCGCGATCGGCTGGGCGCTGGGCCGCTGGGCCCCGCACGTCCTCGCCGGGACCGGCGGCGGCCACGGCAAGGCCGCGGACGGGCCCGCACCGATCATCTCCGACGACGTCCTGCACACCGAGCGGCCCTCCGCCGCCCGCGCGGTCAAGGTCCTGGCCATCGGCCTGGCGCTGTGGGCCACCCCCGTCCTGGCGGTGGCGCTGTGGACGGGGCGCGACAGCGTCTTCACCCAGCAGGGGCTGTTCTTCTCCGGCACCGCGCTCGTCACCTTCGGCGGCGCCTACGCCGTCCTCGCCTACGTCGCCCAGCAGGCGGTGGAGCGCTACGCCTGGCTCGCACCCGGGGAGATGGTCCGCGGCCTGGCGCTGGCCGAGACCACGCCGGGCCCGCTCATCATGGTCGTGCAGTTCGTGGCGTTCCTCGGCGCCTACCGCAACCCCGGCGACCTGGACCCGTGGGCCGCCGCCGTGCTGGCCTCGCTGCTGACGACCTGGGTGACGTTCGTGCCCTGCTTCGTGTTCATCTTCCTCGGCGCCCCGTACGTGGAACGACTGCGCAGCAACCGGTCCCTGTCCGCGGCGCTGACCGGCATCACCGCCGCCGTCGTCGGCGTCATCGCCAACCTCGCCGTCTACTTCGCGCTGCACACCCTCTTCACCGGCACCACCACCCTCGACGCCGGCGTCCTGCACCTGGAGCTGCCGGTCCTGTCCTCGCTGCGCTGGGTGTCCCTGGCCATCGCCGCCGCGGCCGCGGTGATGATCTTCAGGCTGCGGTGGTCGGTGCTGCGCACCCTCGGGGCGTGCGCCCTGCTCGGCCTGCTCGCCCTGCCCCTGGGCTGACGCCGCGGACGGGGTGGTGCACCGCCGCGACTGGGCCGGTCGCGGCGGTGCGCCCGCCTCAGACGTTGAAGCGGAACTCCACCACGTCGCCGTCGGCCATGACGTAGTCCTTGCCCTCGATGCGCACCTTGCCGCGCGCCTTGGCCTCGGCCATCGAGCCGGCCTCCACCAGGTCGTCGAAGCTGACGACCTCGGCCTTGATGAACCCCCGCTGGAAGTCGGTGTGGATGACCCCGGCCGCCTGCGGCGCGGTCCAGCCGCGGTGGATCGTCCAGGCGCGCGTCTCCTTCGGGCCGGCCGTCAGGTAGGTCTGCAGCCCCAGGGTGTCGAACCCGACCCTGGCGAGCTGGTCGAGGCCGGACTCGCTCTGCCCGACGCTGGCCAGCAGCTCGGCGGCCTCCTCCGCGTCCAGCTCGACGAGCTCGGACTCCAGCTTCGCGTCGAGGAACACCGCCTGAGCGGGCGCGACGATCGCGGCCAGCTCGGCCCTGCGCGCCTCGTCGGCCAGCACGGCCTCGTCGACGTTGAAGACGTAGATGAACGGCTTGGTGGTGAGCAGGCCGAGCTCCTTGAGGTGCTCCACCTCGACACCGTCGGCGGCCGTCGCCGAGTGCAGGGTGCGACCGGAGTCCAGCACCGCCTGCGCCGCCTTGGCGGCGGTGAGCACCGCGGCGTCGGTCTTCCTGCCCTTGACCTCCTTCTCCAGCCGCGGCACCGCCCGCTCCAGCGTCTGCATGTCCGCCAGGACGAGCTCGGTGTGGATCGTGGAGATGTCGTCACCCGGGTCCACCGCACCGGCGACGTGCACGACGTCGGGGTCGGCGAAGGCGCGCGTCACCTGGCAGATGGCGTCCGCCTCGCGGATGTTGGCGAGGAACTTGTTGCCCAGGCCCTCCCCCTCGCTGGCGCCCTTGACGATGCCCGCGATGTCGACGAAGGACACCGTGGCGGGCAGGATCCGCTCGCTGCCGAACAGCTCCGCGAGCACCGCCAGGCGGGGGTCCGGCAGCGGCACCACGCCGACGTTGGGCTCGATGGTCGCGAACGGGTAGTTCGCGGCGAGCGCGTCGTTCTCGGTCAGCGCGTTGAAGAGCGTCGACTTTCCGACGTTGGGGAGTCCGACGATGCCGATGGTGAGGGCCACGGGTTCAGGAGCCTACCGCCCGGTCCGGCCCGCCGCGTCCGGCCGCCCGCTCAGCGCAGCACCGCCCCCGCGGGCAGGACGAGGGCCAGGAAGCGCGCCGCCCGGCCCGCGAAGCAGCACACCGTGAAGACGGTCAGGGAGGTCCGGCGCGCACCGGCGGCGATGCTCACCACCGCCAGCGGTGGCACCCCCACCGCGGCGCTGCACAGCACCACCGGCGCGGCCCACGCGCGCTGGTCCAGCAGCTGCAGCAACCGGGCGCTGGTGTGCTCCAGCCAGCGCCACCACCGGCCCCGCGCCCGCTCGGCGCCGGCCCGTCGCCGCCTCCCGGGCCCCCGCTCGCGGCGGCGGTGCAGCACGCCCGCCACGCGCAGCGCCCCGTGCCGGGTGGCGAGGAAGAGGGCGACCTTGCCCGCGGTCTGCCCACCGGCCAGGCCGAGCGCGCAGGCGGTGGCGACCGACGAGGCGGCGGCGGCCACCGCGTACGCCTCGGCGTTGACGACGGGGACGACCGCGGAGAGCGCGCCGTAGGCGACCGACAGCGCGACCGCCGCCACCGGTCCCGTCGGGATCACCCGCGCGCCACCCCCGCGGGGCCGGGAGCCGCGGGGGCCGCCACCTGCGCGGCGCGCTCAGCGACGAGGCGCAGCATCCGCCGCGACGAGACGCCCTTGACGACGAGCAGCAGCACGGCGACCGCCGTGGCCACCCAGAACGAGCCGGCCAGCACCGCCAGGACCACGCCGGCGGTGTTGAGCGCCTTCGCGGGCGGCGACCAGTTGAGCAGGTAGAGCCGGCGGTCGACGCGGTGGAAGTCGTTGGGGCCCAGCAGCGGCCAGTGCAGGAAGCCCAGCGTGAGCAGGCAGTCCACCACCATGAACTGCACGAGGAACAGGCCCACCGGCAGCGCCATCTGCGGGTTCCAGGACAGGAACACCACCGCCAGCAGGCTCGTGCAGGCCCGGTCGGAGACGATGTCGAAGACCGCGCCGCGCCGGGTCTCCTGGCCCAGCCGGCGCGCGCACCAGCCGTCGAGGACGTCACCGGCCCAGTAGGCGGCGTAGGCGGCCACCAGCAGTTCCTGGGAGCCGCGCGCGGAGGCGGCGCAGCCCAAGGCGACGGCGAGGGCCGTCCGCACCGCCGTCACGAGGTTGGCCACCGTGCGGGTCGGCTCGGCCGCGGGCAGCCGCGCCGGGGGCTGCCGGTCTGCGCTGAGCGTCGTCATGGTCCCCCTCGTCGAGCCGTCGGCCCCGAGTCAAGCACGGCCGTCGCGCAGGGCAGATCCATCCCGGGGATGACAGGCGCGCCGTGTCGGCGCCGGTGTCGCCGCCCCGCGGTGTCAGGAGGTGCTGGCACAGTGCCGCCGTGCCCGCCACCGCCTCCCCCGCCGCGCTGCTGACCGCCCTGTTCGTGGTGCTGCTGCTGGGCGCGCTGCTGTGCTGGCTGGCCGTGCGGGCCCGCACCGCCCCGTCCGCGGCCGCCCCGACGGCCGAGCGCGACGTGCTGCGCCGGCGGGTCGCCGACCTCGAGGCCGGCGCGGGCCGGCAGCGGGAGCTGGAGGCGGTGCTGTCGCCGGTGGCGGCGACCCTGGGCCGCGTCGAGGAGCAGGTGCGGGTGCTGGAGCGCGACCGCGTCGAGCAGTACGGCCGGCTGGCGGAGCAGCTGACCGCCGTGCGGGAGGGCTCGGAGGCGCTGCGCGCCGAGACCGCGCAGCTGGCCGGCGCGCTGCGCTCCCCCAGCGCCCGGGGGGCGTGGGGCGAGGTGCAGCTGCGCCGCGTCGTGGAGCACGCCGGGATGCTGGAGCGCGTCGACTTCAGCGAGCAGAGCACGGGCACCAACCGCGACGGGCGGGTGGTGCGCCCCGACCTGGTCGTCCACCTGCCCGGCGGCAAGCAGGTCGTCGTGGACGCCAAGGCCCCGCTGGCGGCGTTCCTGGAGGCGAGCGAGGCGGACGGGGAGCGGCGGCGCGGCCGGCGGGCGGCGCACGCGCGGGCCCTGCGCGCCCACGTGGACTCCCTGGCCGCCAAGGAGTACTGGACGGCGTGCGAGCTGTCGCCGGAGTTCGTCGTGTGCTTCGTCCCGGGCGAGGCGTTCCTGGCCGCCGCCTGCGAGGCCGACCCGGCGCTGCTGGAGCACGCGATGGGCCGGCGCGTGGTGCTGGCGACGCCGACCACGCTGCTCGCGCTGCTGCGGACGGTGGCGCTCACCTGGCAGCAGGAGGCGGTGGCCGGCAGCGCCCGGGAGCTGTTCGACGTCGGCCGCGAGCTCTACGACCGGCTCGGCACCCTCGGCGGGCACACCGCGGCGCTGGGGCGCACGCTGCACCGGGCGGTGGAGGACTACAACCGGCTGGTGGGCACCCTGGAGCGGCGGGTGCTCGTCTCCGCCCGCCGCATCCGCGACCTCGACGTGGCCGACGCCGACCTGCCCGCCCCGGAGCCGCTGGAGGACGCGGTGCGCCCGCTGGCGGCCCCGGAGCTGCTGGAGGACGCCGGCGAGGGGGAAGCGCGCCTCAGACGGGCGTGACGGGGAGCCGGCGGCGCTGCTTGATGTCGCGGCGCAGCTCCTTGGGCAGGGAGAACATCAGGTCCTCCTGCGCGGTGGTGACCTCCTGCAGGTCCCCGTAGCCGCGCGCGGCGAGCCACTCGAGGACCTCCTGCACGAGCACCTCCGGCACCGAGGCGCCCGAGGTCACCCCCACGGTGCGCACCCCGGCCAGCCACGCCTCGTCGATCTCGGAGGCGTCGTCGATGCGGTGCGCGGCGTCGGCGCCGGCCTCCCGCGCGACCTCGACCAGGCGCACGGAGTTGGAGGAGTTCGCCGAGCCCACGACGAGGACGAGCTCCGTCTCCGGGGCGATCTTCTTCACCGCCACCTGCCGGTTCTGCGTGGCGTAGCAGATGTCGTCGCTCGGCGGGTCCTGCAGGGCGGGGAAGCGCTCGCGCAGCCGGCGCACCGTCTCCATCGTCTCGTCGACGCTGAGGGTGGTCTGCGACAGCCACACCACCCGCTCCGGGTCGCGCACCTGCACCGCGTCCACCGCGTCGGGGCCGTCGACGAGCTGGATGTGCTCCGGGGCCTCCCCCGCGGTGCCCTCGACCTCCTCGTGACCGGCGTGGCCGATGAGCAGGATGTCGTAGTCGTCGGCGGCGAAGCGGATCGCCTCCTTGTGCACCTTCGTCACCAGCGGGCACGTGGCGTCGACCGTCTTCAGCGAGCGCTGCGCGGCCTGGGCGTGCACCGCCGGGGACACCCCGTGCGCGGAGAACACGACCGTCTGCCCCTCCGGCACCTCGTCGGCCTCGCCGACGAAGATCGCGCCGCGGCGCTGCAAGGTCTGCACGACGTGCTTGTTGTGCACGATCTCCTTGCGCACGTACACCGGCGCCCCGTAGAGCTCCAGCGCCTGCTCCACCGCCACCACGGCGCGGTCCACGCCGGCGCAGTAACCGCGGGGGGCGGCCAGCAGCACGCGGCCGCCGGGCAGGTCCGGCGCACCGGGGGCGGCGGCCCGGGCGGCCTCGGCCCGGGCGGTGGCGGCGAGCGGCGTGCTGGAGGTGGTCACCCCCCCATGGTAGGTCGGGCCGGGCGCCCGGCCCCCTCGTCGCGGCGGGCCGTCACACCCTCCTCCTACGATCTCCCGGTGACGTCCGAGGCCCCCGCACCCCGGCTGCCCGAGCGGGCGCTGGACACCACCGCCGAGCGGCCCTGGCCGCTGCGGCTGCTCGCCAGCAAGATCGACGCCTACGTGGCGCGGATGTCGCCGGTGTGGGTGGAGGGGCAGGTCGTGCAGATCTCCGACCGCCCCGGCGCGGGCATGGTCTTCCTCACCCTGCGCGACGCGGACGTCGACATGTCGATGTCGGTGACCGCGGGCCGCCGCGTCATGGCCGCCCTGCGGGAGCAGCTGCCGGACGGGCTGCGCGACGGCGCCCGCGTCGTCGTGCACGCCCGGCCCGTCTTCTACGCCAAGCGCGGCAGCCTCAGCCTGTCGGCCGCCGAGATCCGCCCGGTGGGCGTCGGGGAACTGCTGGCCCAGCTGGAGCGGCTGAAGCGGCTGCTGGCCGCCGAGGGGCTCTTCGCGGCAGAGCGCAAGCAGCGCCTGCCGTTCCTGCCCCGCACCGTGGGCCTGGTGTGCGGGCGGGCCAGCGCCGCCGAGCGGGACGTGGTGGAGAACGCCCGGCTGCGCTGGCCCGGCGTGCGCTTCGAGATCCGCGAGGTCGCGGTGCAGGGCCCGGCCGCGGTGTCGGAGGTGACGGCGGCGCTGCGCGAGCTGGACGCCGCCGCGGGCGTCGACGTCATCGTCATCGCCCGCGGCGGCGGCAGCGTGGAGGACCTGCTGCCCTTCAGCAACGAGACCCTCGTGCGGGCGGTGGCGGCCGCCGCCACGCCCGTCGTCAGCGCCATCGGGCACGAGGTGGACACCCCGCTGCTCGACCTCGTCGCCGACGTGCGGGCCTCCACCCCCACCGACGCCGCCC
>NZ_BAABIL010000296.1:0-1105 GCF_039542765.1 Kineococcus glutinatus | reverse complement strand
GGGCGCACCAAGCGGGGCTTGGGGTCGCCCGAACCCGGAGTTGGGCGCACCAAGCGGGGCCTGGGGTCGCCCGAACCCGGAGATGGGCGCACCGGGCGCGCCGGGCGCACCCAGGGGCGCCGGCGCCCCCCGGCTCACACCGCCAGCAGCACCTTGCCCACGTGCGAGGAGCCCTCCAGCAGCTCGTGCGCCCGTGCCGCCTCCGCCAGCGGCAGCACCTCGTGGACGACCGGCCGCACCCGGCCCGAGGCCAGCAGCGGCCACACGTGCTCGCGCACCCCCGCCACGACCCGCGCCTTGTCCGCCAGCGGCCGCGCCCGCAGCGACGTCGCGTGCACCGATGCCCGCCGCGCCATCAGCGCCTGCAGGTCCAGCTCGCCCCGCACCCCGCCCTGCATGCCGATGACGACCAGCCGGCCACCGGTGGCGAGCACGTCCACGTTGCGCTGCAGGTACCCCGCGCCCACCACGTCGAGCACCACGTCCGCGCCGCGCCCGCCCGTCGCGGCGCGCACGACCTCCGCGAAGTCCTGCTCGCGGTAGTCCACCAGCACCTCGGCGCCCAGCTCGGCGCAGCGGCGCAGCTTCTCCGCCGACCCCGCGGTGACGGCCACCCGCGCCCCGGCCGCAGCGCCCAGCTGCACCGCCATCGTGCCGATCCCGCTGGAGCCGCCGTGCACGAGCAGCACCTCGCCCGCCACCAGCCGCCCGACGTCGAAGACGTTGCTCCACACCGTGCAGGTCACCTCCGGCAGCGCCGCGGCCTCGACGAGCCCCACCCCGGCGGGCACCGGCAGCAGCTGCCCGGCGGGCACGGCGACGAGCTCGGCGTACCCGCCACCGGCCAGCAGCGCGCACACCTGCTGCCCCGGCTCCCAGCCGCTGACGCCCTCCCCGAGGGCCTCGACGGTCCCGGACACCTCCAGGCCGGGGTGCTGCGGGGCGCCCGGCGGCGGCGGGTAGCGCCCCTGCCGCTGCATGAGGTCGGCGCGGTTGACCCCGGCGGCGGCGACCCGGACGAGCACCTCCCCGGGGCCGGCGGCGGGGTCGGGCAGCTCGGTGGGCACGAGGACGTCGGGGCCGCCGGGTTCGCGGACGGTGATGG
>NZ_BAABIL010000295.1:0-2553 GCF_039542765.1 Kineococcus glutinatus | reverse complement strand
CGCGCTGCTGCTCGCCGCCGGACAGCTCGTGCGGGCGCCGCTTGCCCTTGCCCTCCAGGCCCACCAGCTGCAGCACCTCCGGCACCGTGTGCGCGATGACGTGCCGCGGCCGGCCCAGGACCTGCAGCGCGAACGCGACGTTCTCGTAGACCGTCTTGTCCCCCAGCAGCCGGAAGTCCTGGAACACCACGCCGATCTGCCGGCGCAGCGCCGGTACCTTCCAGCTGCGCAGCCGGCCGACGTCGCGACCGGCCACGTGCACCGTGCCGGTGCTGGGCCGGTCCTCCTTGAGCACCAGCCGCAGGAACGTCGACTTGCCCGATCCGGAGGGCCCCACGAGGAAGACGAACTCCCCCTTGGCGATCTCCAGGGTCACCTCGGCCAGCGCCGGGCGCTGCCCCTCGCCGTAGACCTTGCTGACGTGCTCGAAAGTGATCACTCGCGTCTCGTGCGGCCAGTCTCGGGAGCGGGACGTGCGGGCTGTCGTGCGGTGGATCTCCTGGCCTGCCGATCGAGCATACGGTCCGTCCCTGGACGAGCGCTGGACGCGACCGACCACCGCCGTCCGGGCGCACCGCGCGGGTGGGCCGTCCCGGCCCCGGCCCGGCTCAGCCGTCGACGCGCTCGCGGGTGCGCCGCCAGCGGATGCCGGACTCCAGGAACGGGTCGATCTCCCCGTCGAACACCGCCGCCGGGTTGCCCACCTCGTGGTTGGTCCGCAGGTCCTTGACCATCTGGTAGGGGTTGAGCACGTAGGAGCGCATCTGGTTGCCCCAGCTGCCGGAGTCCTCGCCCTTGAGGGCGTCCAGCTCCGCCTGGCGGTCCTGGCGGGCCTTCTCCAGGAGCTTGGCCTGCAGCACCCGCATCGCCGCCGCCTTGTTCTGCAGCTGCGACTTCTCGTTCTGGCAGGTCACCACGATGCCCGTCGGGACGTGCGTCAGGCGCACCGCGGAGTCCGTGGTGTTGACGGACTGCCCGCCCGGCCCGGAGGAGCGGTAGACGTCGACGCGCACGTCGTTCTCCGGGATGTCGATGTGGTCGGTCTCGGCCACCACGGGCAGCACCTCCACGCCCGCGAAGGACGTCTGGCGCCGGCCCTGGTTGTCGAACGGCGAGATCCGCACCAGGCGGTGGGTGCCCTGCTCCACCGACAGCGTGCCGTAGGCGTACGGCGCGGCGATCTTGAAGGTGGCGGACTTGATGCCCGCCTCCTCAGCGTACGAGGTGTCGTAGACCTCCGTCTTGTAGCCGTGCCGCTCCGCCCAGCGCAGGTACATCCGCAGCAGCATCTCCGCGAAGTCGGCGGCGTCGACGCCACCGGCCTCCGAGCGGATCGTCACCAGCGCCTCGCGGGGGTCGTACTCCCCCGACAGCAGCGTGCGCACCTCCAGCTCGCCGAGCTGCTTGCGCACCGCGGCGAGCTCGCGCTCCGCCTCGGCCAGGGTGTCGGCGTCGTCCTCGCCCTCGGCCAGCTCCACGAGGACCTCGAGGTCGTCGATGCGCGAGCCCATCTTCTCGATGCGGTCCAGCTCCGCCTGCAGCGTGGACAGCCGGCTCGTGACGCCCTGGGCGCGCTCGACGTCGTCCCACAGGTCCGGCGCCGCCGCCTGCTCGTTGAGCCCGGCGATCTCCGCCCGCAGCGTCTCCAGGTCGGAGACCTCCCGGATCGACGCGTACGTCTGGCGGAGGGCGGAGATCTCGGCGGGGAAGTCGGTGGCCACGGACGTCGAGCCTACGCGAGCACCCGCCGCCCCGCGGACGCACCGCGGGGTGGCGCCGGCGGGCACGAGGGGTGGCTCAGCGCAACCGCGCGACGGCGCGGCTGCTCACCCGCACGTCGACACCGCCGCCCAGCCGCACCGGTCCCACCGCCGACCACGGCGGCGCCAGGTGCGCCACCAGGACCACCACGGCCGTGCGCCCGTCCGGCGACCCCGTCCCGTCCCCCACCGCGATCCCGCCCACCTCGGCCGCCGCACCGGAACGCTCCAGGTAGGCCGTGACGCTCGCGCGCACCGACTCCTCGCTCAGCGGCACCCCGCGCCCGTCCACCCCGCCGTCCGGCGCGTAGTAGGCCCGCTCGTCCACCGCGTCGGCGGCGTCGGCGGCCGCCGCGTCGGCGATCGCCAGCACCCGCTTGCGCTGCAGGTGCACCGCCGAGGCCGCCACCACCGTCAGCACCAGGGCGACGGCGATCAGCGCGTAGACCAGCGCCAGCACCAGGATGCGCCCCTCCTCGGCGGACGCCCGCGCGCGGGCGGCGCTCACGGCCACCCCGCGCCCACCGGCACCGCGAAGCGGTCCACCACCGCCACCCGCACCACCTCCACCGGCACCCGCGCCGGCAGCCGCCGCCCCAGCCACCGCGGCACCAGCGGCAGCCCCACCTCCAGGCGCACCCGGGCCGCCACCTGCGCACCCGGCGTGCCGCACGGGTCGGCCGCGCACTCCAGCCGCTCCACCCGCACCGGCTCCACGGCGAACCCCTGGTCGTCCGCCGCCAGCCCCACCGTCGCCGCCGCGCGCCCCTGCGCCAGCTCGACGTCCGGCTCG
>NZ_BAABIL010000294.1:0-7990 GCF_039542765.1 Kineococcus glutinatus | reverse complement strand
AGGGGGGCGGCGCCGGCGGGCAGGCGCAGGGCCGAGCCGGCGGACAGCGGCAGCAGGTGCAGGGTCGCCTCGCCACCGCGCGGCAGGCCGGCGTCGCGCAGGCTGGTCGTCCAGCGCGAGCCGTCCCAGAACCGGTCGGTGACCGCGCGCCCGTCGACGCGCAGCTCGGCCACGTCACCGGCCCAGTCGACGTGCAGCAGGACGTCGAGGTCCGCGGCGTGCACCTGCTCGGGCAGCGCGAGGCGGTGCACCGCCGCGGCCCGCTCGAACTGCTCCCGCGAGGGGGCGGACTGCCGGAGGTCGTGCGTGCCGTGGACGGGCGGGACGGCACCGGCCGGCCGCAGCGGCTCGGTGCGCACGTCGGCCCGGAACCCCTCGGCGGCGCCCTGTGCCTCGAGGGGCAGCGGGACGAGGGCCGCGGCGGTGGGGTCGTAGGCGAGGACCTCGGGGACGGGTGCGGCGCTGCGCACCTCGACGGCGCCGTCGGGGCCCCACGCCAGGTCCGACGCCGACAGCAGCAGCCGCCGGCCCGCGGGGCCGTCCTCGCAGACCCACGCGGTGGCCGCGTCCGCCGGGGTGAGGACCAGCACGTCGAGGGCGCCGGCCGCCGAGCGCAGCCGCAGCGGGGCGCGGCCGGCGGCGACGGGGTGGACGCACCGCTCGCCCGTGGTGGTGGGCCGCCCTGCGCGGCCGTCGACGAGGACGTCCGGGGCGAGGGCGAGCTCGACGTCGACACCCGCCTCCGCGGTGAGCACGAGGGTCGCCGCCCCGCCCGGCCGGGCCGCCGGCAGCACCGTGAGCGCCGAGGCGGTGGCCCAGTGCAGCCGCAGCCCGCCGAGCTCCAGACCCAGGGGCCAGCGGGCCAGCGTGCCCGGCGGGACGTCGAGGGGGCGCGAGGGCAGCTCGAGGACCTCCGCGTCCAGCTCCACGCGGAACCGGGCGCCGCGGTGGGTGGCCAGCGGCACGTGCGGCTGGTGCCAGGCGATGAGGAGGAAGCCGCTGCGGCCGTCGCTGCGCAGGGCCCAGCGCAGGGTGGTGGTGTCCTCCACCCCGGCGGGCAGCGCGTCGGGCAGGCTGGAGGGCATCTCCGCCAGCCGCGGGCCGAAGGCGGCGAGGAAGGCGTGCTGGCGGCGCAGCTCGGCGTGGCTGGGTGCGAGGGTGCCGGCCTGCCCGATCGGTGCGTGGAAGTCGTAGCCCAGGCGCGGCAGGTCGTTGGGGTAGCCGGTGGCGTGCGACTCCTGCAGGCCGTCGACGCCCGGCAGCCGCGGGTGGGGGTTCGTGCCGCCGGCGTACATGTAGTACCCCTGCCAGGCCGAGCCGTTGCCGATCTTGCAGTGCGCGACGGTGGCGACGTCCAGCGCCGCGGGCCGCGGGCGGCGGTGGTAGGCGGTGGCCATCCCGCCACCGAGCTCGCAGGTGGCCGCGGGGAACAGCGGCGAGGGGGTGCGCGGCTGCTCCGCAGCACCGACCTGCTGCTGCCGGCGCACGTCGGCGCCGATGCCCGGGTCGTCCCACACGTGGGAGAAGAGGTGGTGCGCGCGGAACGTGGGGTCCCAGGGCGCGTCGGCGTCCAGCCAGAACCCGTCGCCGTAGCCGCCGTACACCGGCAGCACCTCCTCACCCGGCAGGTCCGCCGAGCCCCAGGCGGTGGCCGTCCACAGCGGCGCGGACAGCCCCGCCCGGCGCGCGAGCCGCTTGAGGGTGAGCAGGTGGCCGGGCTGGTCGTACAGCTCGTTCTCCAGCTGCACGCCGAGGACGCCGCCGGCCGGGGAGCAGCGACCGCCCAGGGCGGCGGCGAGCTGGCCGAACCACCCGGCGACGAGCTCCAGGTAGGCGGGGTCGTCGGTGCGGTGCGCCACGGCGGCCACCTGCACCCAGTCGGGGAAGCCGCCGTTGCGCATCTCCGCGTGCACCCAGGGGCCGATGCGCAGCACCACCTCCAGCCCGGCGGCGCGGCACTCGTCGACGAACGCGGCGACGTCGAGGTCGCCGTCGAAGCGGGGCTCACCCGGGCGCTCCACGTGGTGGATCCACGGCACGTAGCTGGCCACGACGTCCACGCCGCCGGCGCGCACCTGCCGCAGCCGCTCGGCCCAGCGGTGGCGCGGGACGCGGCTGTAGTGCACCTCGCCGGAGACGGGGATCCACGGCACGCCGTCGCGCAGCAGGTAGCGGCTGGTGAGGGCCAGGCCGGGGCGGACATCCTCGGCGTTCGCCATCCGGGGGTGGACCAGCGGGGCGGCCCAGGGGCGGTGGCGCACGCGCAGCGGGTGCGGGGCGGGGGTGGGGTCGGCGGGCACGGCGGCCTCCTCGGGATCGACGTCGGTCCCGTGTCCGTAACCGGTCACAGGCGGCTCGGTGCGAGAGATTAGCTTGCGCTGGCACATCGCGGCACGGTCTTGACACGGCGCGGCAGGCTCGTCACTGTAACCGGTCACAGGCCGGTCCGGGGTGCTCCCCGACGCTCCGGCACCTCGCCGCGAGGACGCGGCGACGTCGATCGAGGAGGATCCATGCGAGGCAAGCCCATGCGCGGGAAGCCCACCACGCGAGCCGCCGCGCTGGCCGCCGCCGTCCTGCTGCTGGCCACCGGCTGCAGCGGTGGGGACAGCGCCACGGGCGAGGGCGGCGGGGACGGTCCGGTCCGGCTCACGTACTGGAGCTGGGCGCCGAACATGGAGCAGGTCGTCGAGGGGTGGAACGCCGAGCACCCCGACGTCCAGGTGACCGTCAACAAGCAGGACGGCGGCGACGCGGCGGTCACGAAGCTGCTGACGGCGATCAAGGCCGGCAGCGGCGCGCCGGACGTCATGCAGGCGGAGTACCAGAAGATCCCCACCCTCGTCTCCGCCGACGCGATCGCCGACATCTCCGAGCAGGCCGGCGACCTGGAGCAGCAGTTCTCCGAGTCGGCCTGGAACGGCGTCACCCTCGGATCCGACGCCGTCTACGGCATCCCGCAGGACACCGGCCCCATGATGTTCTTCTACCGGGCCGACCTGTTCGAGCAGTTCGGCATCGCCGTGCCCACGACGTGGCAGGAGTACGCCGACGCCGCCCGCGCGATCCACGCGGCCGACCCGACGAAGTTCCTCGGCACCTTCTCCGCCGCCGACCCCGGCTGGTTCACCGGCCTGGCCCAGCAGGCGGGCGCCTCCTGGTGGGGCGTGGACGGCGGCGCCTGGACGGTCGACGTCGACGACGAGGCCACGCAGCGGGTCGCCTCCTACTGGGGCGGCCTGGTCGAGGAGGGGGTGATCGACAACAAGCCGATGTACACCCCGGAGTGGAACACCGGCCTCAACGACGGCACCCAGGTCGGCTGGATCGGCGCGGTGTGGGGCCCGGGCGTCCTGGAGGGCAACGCCCCCGACACCAAGGGCCTGTGGAAGGCGGCGGAGCTGCCGCAGTGGGACGCGGCCGACCCCGCCAACGGCAACTGGGGCGGTTCCGCCACCAGCGTGACGACGCAGTCGGAGCACGCGGAGGAGGCGGCGGAGTTCGCCACCTGGCTCAACACCGACCCGGAGGCCGTCGAGGCGCTGGCGCAGACGGCGAACGTCTACCCCGCCGCGACCGAGGCGGCGAGCACGGCGCTCACCACCCCGCCGGCCTTCTTCGCCGAGCAGACCGACTTCTACGACGTGGCCGCCGCCGCCGCGGGGTCGACGAACTCCTTCACCTACGGTCCCAACGTCAACGTCGCCTACAGCGCCTACGCCGACGCGTTCGGCCCGGCCGCCGAGGGCAGGCGGGCCGCGGACTTCACCGCCGCGACGGCCGCCGTCCAGCGCACGACGCTGGAGGACATGGAGCGCGCCGGTTTCGAGGTCAGCGCCGGCTGAGGCCGCCCGCGGGCGGGCACGACCACCCCGCCCCACCCGCGAGCCGCACCCTCCCCGCGCCGGAACCCAGGAAGGCCAGGCGATGACGCCCACCACCACGACCGCCCGACCGGCCGCGAGGCCGTCCACCACCGCCGCAGCCCGCCGGTCCGCCCGCACCACCGGGCTGCGGCGCACCGCCGTGCCCTACGCGTTCCTCGCGCCGGCGCTCGTCCTCTTCGCCGCGTTCCTCGCGGCGCCCATCTGCTACGCCGCCTACCTGAGCCTGCGCGAGACGAAGGTCGAAGGCCTGGGGCTGGGCTCCGGCTCGCGCGTGGAGCGGTGGGCGGGGCTGGGCAACTACGCCCGCGCCCTGTCCGACCCGGAGTTCCTCGCCAGCGTCGGGCGGGTCGGGCTCTACGGCCTCGTCGTCGTCCCGTGCATGCTGGGCCTGGCGCTGCTCATGGCCCTGCTGCTGGACACCGGGCGCAGCCGCGTCGGCGGGTTCGCCCGCACCTCGATCTTCCTGCCGTACGCCGTGCCCGCGGTGGTGGCCTCGCTGCTGTGGGGGTTCCTCTACCTGCCGCGCATCAGCCCCCTCACCGACGTCCTCGGCGCCGTCGGCCTGCCCGTGCCGGCGCTGCTGTCGTCCTCCTGGATCCTCTACGCGGTGGCGAACATCGCGGTCTGGGGCGGCACCGGGTTCAACATGATCGTCATCTACACCGCGCTGCGGGCCGTGCCCGGCGACATCTACGAGGCCGCCCGGCTCGACGGCGCGGGCGACGTCCAGATCGCCCTGCGGATCAAGATCCCCACCGTGCTGCCCTCGCTCGTCATGACGTTCGTCTTCTCGCTCATCGCGACCCTGCAGGTGTTCGCCGAGCCGATGACGCTGCGACCGCTGAGCAACACCATCTCCGCGACGTGGACGCCGCTGATGACGGTGTACCGGGACGCGTTCACCCGCAACGACGTCCACGCCGCCGCCGCCACGTCGGTGCTCATCGCGCTCGCGACGTTCGCGCTGTCGTTCGGGTTCCTCAAGCTCGTCGGCTCGCGGGCCTTCAACCAGGAGAGGTGAGACGGTGTCCACCACCCACGCCCCCGCCACGGCCGCCGCGTCGCGCCCGCCCACCACGGCCGGCACCCCGCCCACCGCCCGGCCCCGCTCCAGCGCCGTGGTGACGGTCCTGCTGCTGCTCGGCGCCGCGTACTGCCTGCTGCCGGTGCTGTGGGTCCTCGTCGCATCCACCAAGAGCAGCGGGGAGCTGTTCTCCACGTTCACCTTCTCCCCCAGCACGCACCTGCTCGGCAACGTCGCCGACCTCAGCGCCTACCGGGGCGGGCTGTTCTGGCGGTGGATGGCCAACACGGCCCTCTACGCCGGCGTCGGCGCGGTGCTGTCCACCCTGGTCTCGGCGATGGCCGGGTTCGCGCTGGCGAAGTACTCCTTCCCCGGCAAGGGCGCCGTCTTCAACACCGTGCTCGCCGGGGTGCTCGTCCCGAGCGTCATCCTCGCCATCCCGCAGTACCTGCTGCTGGCGAAGGTGGGCATGACGAACACGTACTGGGCGGTGCTGCTGCCGAGCATCGTCAGCCCCTACGGCATCTACCTGGCGCGG
Source organism: Kineococcus glutinatus (assembly GCF_039542765.1). Classification (NCBI taxonomy): domain Bacteria; kingdom Bacillati; phylum Actinomycetota; class Actinomycetes; order Kineosporiales; family Kineosporiaceae; genus Kineococcus; species Kineococcus glutinatus. The sequence continues at coordinate 2,541 of NZ_BAABIL010000294.1, read as the reverse complement.
ATCTTCGCCGCCGCGGCCGTGCCCGACGACGTCCTGGAGGCCGCGCGCGTCGACGGCGCGGGGGACGGGCGGGTGTTCCGGCAGATCGTGCTGCCGATGATGCGCTCCGGCCTCGTGACGGTGTTCCTGTTCCAGTTCGTCGCGGTCTGGAACAACTTCATGCTGCCGTACATCATGCTCGGCGACGACCGCCTCTTCCCCCTCACGGTGGGCCTGAGCGGCCTGCTCAACCAGGGCGCGACGCAGCCGGCGATGTACACCGCCGTCGTCACCGGGGCGCTGCTGTCGGTGCTGCCGCTCGTGGCCCTCTTCCTCTGCCTGCAGCGCTACTGGCAGGTCGACCTGGCCGCCGGCGCGGTCAAGGCGTGAGGCCGGGGTGGCACCTATGATCCCGGTCGTGCCGAGCCAGCCCGCCGCGCGCAAGCGCCCCACCATCCGGGACGTCGCGCGCGAGGCGGGGGTGTCCTACGCCACCGTCTCCCGGGTCCTCAACGGCCGCGAGTGGGTCAGCCCGGAGGCGGCGCGCGCGGTGCGCGACGCCATCGCCCGCACCGGGTACACGACCAACCAGCACGCCCGGTCCCTGGCGACGGGACGCTCCGGTTCCATCGCGTTCCTGCTCACCGAGCCGCAGCACCTGCTGTTCGAGGACCCGAACTTCTCCGTGCTGCTGCGCGGGGTGGCGCAGGCCCTGTCGGACCGCCAGCTCACGCTCCTGCTCATGATCGCCGCGACGCCGCAGGAGCGCGCCCGCGTCCTGGGGTACCTGGCCGGCGGGCACGTCGACGGCGTGCTGCTCGTCTCCTCGCACTCGGGCGACCCGCTGCTCGGCCAGCTCGTCGGGGCCCGGGTGCCCACGGTGGCCTGCGGCCGGGTGCTCGGGTACGAGGGGCTCATCAGCTCGGTAGCCGCCGACGACCGGGCCGGCGCCCGCTCGGCCGTGGACCACCTCGCCCGCGCGGGGTGCCGGCGCATCGCGACGATCACCGGCCCGCTGGACACCTCCGGCGGGGTGGACCGCCTCGACGGCTACCGCGACGCCCTCGCCGCGCACGGCCTGCCGGCGGACGAGGCGCGCGTGGCGCACGGCGACTGGAGCCGGGAGAGCGGCGCCGCCGGGATGCGGGCGCTGCTGGAGCGCGGCGGCGACTTCGACGCGGTCTTCGTCGCCTCCGACCTGATGGCGGCCGGCGCGCTGCCCGTGCTGCGCGACGCCGGCCGCCCGGTGCCCGGCGACGTCCGGGTCGTGGGTTTCGACGACTCCGGCCTGGCGGCCACGCTGGACCCGCCGCTGACGACGGTGCGCCAGCCGCTGGACCGCATCAGCGAGGAGATGGTCCGCCTCCTCACCGAGGGCGTCGCCGGCCGCGCGCCGCTGTCGACGACCGTGCCGACGGCGCTCGTCGTGCGCGCCTCGTCCCCGGCCTGAGCCTGCGCACCACCCGTCCCGCGACGTCCCACCGCACCCCGCGGCGGCGCACCCGCGCGCCGCCGTGCACCACCCCTCTGCCGCGAAGGAGCGACATGAGCACGCCCACCACCGCCCTGACCCGCCGCGGACTGCTATCCGCCCTGCCGCTGGTGCTGGCCGCGATGGCCCGCGCCGACCTGGCCTCGGCGCTGGTGGTGGCGTGCACCCTGCCGCTGGTGCCGGTGTTCGCGGTGCTCGTGGGCTGGGCCACCGAGCAGCGGGCGCAGGAGCGCTGGCAGGCCGGTGCCCGGCTGGCGGGGCACTTCCTCGACGTCGTGCAGGGGCTGGCGACGCTGCGGTCGTTCGGGCGGGCGCAGCGGCAGGTCGCTGTCGTCGCGGAGGTCACCGACCGGCACCGGGCGGCGACCCTGCGGGTGCTGCGCACGGCGTTCCTGAGCTCCACGGCGCTGGACCTGCTGGGCACGCTGTCGGTGGGCCTGGTGGCGGTGGGGGCGGGGCTGCGGGTGGCGGCGGGGACGCTGGAGCTGGGGCCGGCGCTGCTGGTCATCCTGCTGGCTCCCGAGGCGCACCGGCCGCTGCGGGAGGTGGGGGCCCGCTTCCACGCCAGCGCCGACGCCGCCGCGGTCGTGGCGGAGGTCGACGCGGTGCTCGCCGCCGCGCCCACCTTCCCCTCCCCCGCTGGCGCGCCCATCTCCGGGTTCGGGCGCCCCACCACCCCCTCCCCCGCGCCCATCTCCGGGTTCGGGCGCGGAACGGACCCTTTCCGCGCGCCCGAACCCGGAGAAGGGCGCGGAAAGGGTCCGTTCCGAGGGCGGGACGACCACGGACGACCCGCCGTGGCGGCCACCGGCCTGCGGGTGCGGCACCCCGGCGCCGCCGCCGACGCCCTGGACCTGCCGCTCGTGGCGGTGCGCGCCGGGGAGCTCGTCACGCTGCGCGGGCCCTCCGGCGCGGGCAAGACGACGGCGCTGCGGGTGCTGGCCGGGGTGCAGGAACCCACCGCGGGGCACGTCGAGCGCACCGGCCCGGCGCCGCTGCACCTGCCGCAGCAGCCGACGCTGCCGCACGCCCGCACGGTGGCCGCCGCGCTGCTGCTGGACGGCGAGGAG
>NZ_BAABIL010000293.1:0-2209 GCF_039542765.1 Kineococcus glutinatus | reverse complement strand
GCGACCGCCACGGGCGGGGGCTGCGCGGTCCGCTGCTGCCGCCGGAGGCGCCGGGGGCCCTCACCCGCGCCGAGCGCCTCGACGACCTCGTGCTGGACGCCGTCGAGCTGCTGGAGCGCCGCTGGGCGCAGGAGCTGTCCGGGGTGGAGTTCGCCGTGGAGGACGTGCCGCCCTCCGATCCCGCGCCGTGGGAGGAGGGCGGGGTGCCGATGGGGCGCCTGTTCCCCGCCGACGGGGGCGCGCCCGCGCGGGTCGTGGTGTACCGCCGCCCGATCGAGACCCGCGCCGAGGAGGGCGAGCTGGACGACCTGGTGGCCGACGTCGTGGTGGAGCAGGTGGCCCACCTGCTGGACCTGCCGCCGGAGGACGTCGACCCCCGCTACCGCGCCGACTGAGCTCCCGGGCGCCGGGTCCCGGCCGGCGTCGGGCCGGGGTCAGCCGGCCTGGCGCTTGAGGCGGCGGCGCTCGCGCTCGGACAGGCCGCCCCAGATGCCGAACCGCTCGTCGTTGGCGAGGGCGTACTCCAGGCACTCGGCCCGCACCTCGCAGGACCCGCACACGCGCTTGGCCTCGCGCGTGGAGCCGCCCTTCTCGGGGAAGAACGCCTCGGGGTCGGTCTGCGCGCAGAGGGCGAGCTCCTGCCAGCCCGGCTCCTCCGCCTCCTCAGCGCCCTGCACGCCGCCCTGCACCAGGTGCAGGACCCTCATCTCGCCGTTGCCGTCCACTGCGCCCCCTGGAACCCGCCGCTCGAAGCCACCGTCGACCACCCCGCGACTACATGGGGTGATCATGCGATCACGAAGAAGATGTCACTGGTGGAATTACACGCGTGTCATCCGGGAGAGTCAAGCCCAGCGGCGAACGACGTGATAACGGCGGCCCACCCGCCCACCGGACCGGGGGTGCCACCTCGCCGGGAGAGGATGCGGGCGTGACCACCGCACCCCCCGCTCCCCCCCGCCCGCTGCGCGTCACGGCCCTCGCCGGCGGCGTCGGCGGCGCCCGCTTCCTGCGCGGCCTGCTCACCGCCCTGGACGAGACCGGGACCGGCCGGCCGGCCGCGGAGCTCACGGTGATCAGCAACACCGCCGACGACATCACCCTGCACGGGCTGCGCGTCTGCCCCGACCTGGACTCGGTGATGTACACCCTCGGCGGCGGCATCGACGAGCAGCGCGGCTGGGGCCGCAGCGAGGAGACCTCCGGCGTGGCCGACGAGCTGGCCGCCTACGGCCAGCGGCCCACCTGGTTCACCCTCGGCGACAAGGACATCGCCACCCACCTCGTGCGCACCCGGCTGCTGCGCGAGGGCCTGCCGCTGTCGGAGGTCACCGCCCGCCTCCTGCAGCGCTGGCGCCCGCCGTTCCGCACCCCCGTGCGGTTGCTGCCGATGACCGACGACGTCGTGGAGACCCACGTCGACCTCGCCCGCGTCGACCCCGCTGCCCACCACGGCGAGGCCGGCGGCCGGCGCGTGCACTTCCAGGAGTGGTGGGTGCGGCTGCACGCCAAAGTGCCCGCCGAGCGCATCGAGCCGGTCGGCGCCGACGCCGCCAGGCCCGGCCCCGGGGTCCTGGAGGCCGTCGCGGGCGCCGACGTCGTCCTGCTGCCGCCCAGCAACCCCGTCGTGTCCATCGGCACGATCCTGCGGGTGCCCGGGGTGCGCGAGGCCCTGCGCGCCACCGCCGCCCCCGTCGTGGGCGTCTCCCCCGTCATCGGCGGCGCCCCGGTGCGCGGCATGGCCGACGCGTGCCTGGCCGCCATCGGGGTGCCCACGACGGCCCGCGCCGTCGCCGCGCTCTACGCCGACCTCCTCGACGGCTGGCTCGTGGCGGACCAGGACGCCTTCGACGGCGGCCCCGCCCTGCGCGTCCTGCCGCGCCCGCTGCTCATGAGCGACACCGCGGCGACCGCCGCCCTCGCCGCCGCCGCCATCGACCTGCTGCTGGAGCTGCGGGCGGCCGGTGCGCGCCGCGACGGCGACCGGGCGAGCGCGTGAGCGCGCCGGTGCCCGCACGGGCCCCGGCGCCGGAGGTCCCGGCGCTGGAGGTGCTGGCGCTGACCGGTGTGCCGGAGGTGCGCCCCGGTGACGACCTCGCCGCCCTGCTCGCCGCGGCCTGGCCCCACCCGGCGCGTGACGGCGACGTCCTGGCCGTCTCCAGCAAGGTCGCCTCCAAGGCGGCCGGGCTCGTCGTGACGACCGCCGACC
>NZ_BAABIL010000292.1:0-6911 GCF_039542765.1 Kineococcus glutinatus | reverse complement strand
CCGGCCCAGCGCCTGCCCGCCGACACCGGGGACGTCGAGGTCGTCGAGGGCATCACCTACTGGCAGGACGGCGCGGACGACCTGCAGCTCGACGCCTGCCTCCCGCGGGAGCCGGCGGCGGACCTACCGGTGCTGGTCGTCGTGCACGGCGGCGGTTTCACCAGCGGGGACCGCTCCGACAGCGGTTCCCGCGGCCTGTGCGAGACGGCTGCCGGGGACGGCATCGCGGGTTTCTCCGTCGACTACCGGCTCGCGCCGGAGCACACCTACCCGGACCAGGTCGACGACCTCTCCCGGGCCGTGGAGTGGTTGCGCCAACCCGCACAGGTCGAGCGGTTCGGCATCGACCCGGCGCGCATCGCCGTGCTGGGCAGTTCCGCGGGGGCGGTGCTCGCGCTCACGGTCGGCACCGCCGGCAGCGGACCCACCGACACCGGCGCCCGCGTCAAGGCGGTGGTGTCCCTCAGCGGTGTCACCGACTTCCGCGCCACGCAGCAGTCGCTGGCCGGGGCGAGCCCGGAGGCCGTCCGGCTCGCCCTGGACTACCTGGGCTGCCGGTCGGCGACGGACTGCGACGCGGCGGCCGAGGCCTCGCCGATCACCCGGGTCGACCCCACCGACCCCCCTATGCTCCTCGTCAACGGCACGCGCGAACTCGTCCCGGCCCAGCAGGCGGACGACATGGCAGCCGCGCTGGAGGCACAGGGCGTGCCGCACGACGAGGTCCTCGTGGACGGCGACTCCCACGGGACGAGCCTGCTCGACCCGGACGTGCGCCAGCGGGTCCGGACCTTCCTGAAGGAGACGCTGTGACGGACACCCTTCCCGCCGAGAGCCGCCGCGACGGCGAGGCACCCGTGACGACCCGCCCCGGCTCCCGCGGTGCCCTGCGGCGCCACGGCGCCGTCGTCGCGCTCATCCTCCTCGTCGCCTGCGCCGTGGGTGTGGTCGTCACCCTGCTGATGCCCGCGCGCTACGTGACCGAGACGAAGGTCATGCTGATGCCGCAGGCCGACGCGTCGGCCGTGTCCGCGAGCGACACGGCATCGCTCGTGTTCACCTACGCGGCGCTCGCGGAGACCTCCTCCGTGCTCGACCCGGCCATCAGCGCGGCCGGGGTGGACACCGACTCCGCCACGCTCGCCGAGGACGTCTCGGCGAGCACCGTGCCCCTGACGTCGATCATCACCATCGAGGTCGGCGCCCCGGCCGCCCTGGAGGCCGCCGAGCTCGCCAACGCCATCGCCGCCAGCCTCATCGACCGGATCGGCGAGCGGAGCGTGGTGGGCGGCCAGGCGCTCCTCACGGGTGACGTGGTCGAGGAACCGCTGGTGCCCGAGGCGCCGGACTCGCCGAAGACGTACCTCAACGTCGCCGTCGCCCTCGTCGTCGGGTTCGCCGTCTCCGGCGCCGTGGTGGCCGCGCGGGAGGCGTCCGCACGCAGCCGACTCGGCCGCCGGTGACGGCACCCGCGCAGGTCGCGGCGCCGGGCCGGGGCAGCACCCTCGGCTGGGCCGCCGCCGGCAGCGCGGTCAGCGCGGTGCTCGTGGCGCTGCTCTGGCTCGGGCCGCTGGTCCCGCTGCTCGTCCTGGCGGTGGCGGGCGCGGTGTTGCTGGCCGCCCGCGCCCCGCAGCTGCTCGTGGCGCTGGCCCTCGGCACGGTCCTGCTGTCCACGCCGCTGCAGGCCCTCCTCGGCGGCGCGGCCTCCTCCCTCGACGACGCGGCCCTGCTCTTCTGCGGCCTCGCCCTCCCGGTCCGCCGGCTGGTCACCACCGGGCGCCTCGTGTGGTTGCCCGGCGGCGCCTGGTTCGCCGGCTTCCTCGCGTTCGGCCTGCTCAGCGGCCTGCAGCAGGAGGTGCCGACGAGCATCCTGGCCCAGGGTGCCTTCGCCGCGCTCAAGGGTGTCCTGTTCGCCTTCGCCGTCGCGCAGGTGCGCTGGACGGTCGACCACCTGCGCACCGCAGTCCGGTGGGGCGGTGTGCTCGTGGTCGTCATCGCCGTGAGCGGCCTCGTCAACCTCGCCCTGCCGGGGGTCTGGGCGAACCTGCTGGGGACGACGGCCGAAACCGGTCCCTTCGGGCTGCCGACGCTGACGGGGATCTTCGCGCGGCCGGGGGCGTTCAGCCGGCTCTGCGGCGTGCTCGCGCTCGCCGCGCTCGCCCACCACCTCGTGGTGCGCCGCAGCAGGATCGCCCTGGGAGCCTTCGCCACCTGCGCCGCCCTCGCCGTCCTCACCCTGCAGGTGAAGTCAATCCTCGGCCTCATCGCCACGGTGGCGCTGATGCTGCTGCCGTTCCTGCGCGGAGGACGTGCCCTGCGCGCCCTGGCGTTCCTCCCGCTGCTCGCCCTCGTGGCCCTGCCCCCACTGCTGCAGCTGGTGACGTCCGACGTGGACCGCTACGTCGTGGCGGACTCGGCGCGGTCCCTGCTGACGCAGGGCGGGGCGGTGGTCGCCACCGCGACGTTCCCGTTCGGTGCCGGTTTCGGCCGGTTCGGCAGCTCCACCGCCGCGGACAACTACAGCCCCTGGTACTACCAGCTCGGCTTCGCCGACCGGTTCGGGCTGGGACCGGCGGCCGACTCCGGGCAGTTCCTCAACGACACCCAGTGGCCCGCCCTGTACGGCGAGGCCGGCTGGCTGGGCGCCGCCTGCTTCGCGGCGGGGCTGCTCGCCATGGCCGTGTACCTGTTGCGCGGGCTGCGCCGGGAGACGGTGCCCCACCTGCGCTGGCTCCGCCTGGCGGGCGCGGGGTGGATCCTGCTGCTCGTGGCCGAGTCGGTGGCCGCACCGGTCTTCGTCTCGGCGCCGGCCTATCCCTTCGTGTTCATCGCCGCCGGCCTGGTGGCCGCGAGCACCTCCGCGGGCGCCGGGGCCCGGGGCACGGGTGGTCTCGCGGACGACGTGAACCCGGCGCGAGCGACACCGCGCCGGTGAACGCACCCACCGGCGGGCCTTCCGGTCCCGGCGCGCAGGACCCGCGGTTCGCGGTCGGTCGCCGGAGCATCACCAGGGTCGTCGCCGCGTTCGGCGCCGGCGCCGTGGGCGCCTCCCTCGCCGGCAGCGTCTCGGCGAGGCAGGCACCCGAGGCGGCCGGTACGACCACCACGGCCACCGGTGCGGTCGTGCTCGAGGCGAACCCCTCGGGCGACTGCGCACCGCTGCTGCAAGCTCTGTACGACGACGGGGTGCGCGCCGTCAGCCTCCGGCCGCAGAGCACCTACCTCCTCGACAGCCCGGTGTTCCTCGACAGCGACGACCCCTTCGACAGCCTGGTCATCTACGGCAACGGCGCGGAACTGGCCCTGGGACCGGGGCTGGGCCGCACCGACGCGTTCACCGCCGACCCGCAGACGCGCTGGGCGTTCTTCCCGAACACCCGTCGGGACGCGTTCGACGGTGACGCGGTGAGCGTCGACGTCGACCACCGCGCCACGGGCGACGCCGTCGGCGGCACCCCGCGGCTCGTCGTGCACCAGGTCGTGGTCGACGGCCAGGGCGAGAACCGCGCGCTGGCCTTCTTCAACCGGTGCGCGGGGCGCTTCAACGACGTCGTCATGACGGCCGCCCGAACCCTCGTGTCGTGGTTCGACTACTGCGACGCGATGGTGCTCGACCACTGCCAGGCGCGCCTCGACGAGGTCGACGACGCCTGGCTGCTGTACCAGGTCTCCAACGGCGACGGCATCGTGCTGCTCAGCCCGAAGTCGGAGCGGGGCATCGGCCTGGCGAGCTTGTGGAACTGCAAGGGCGCCACCATCGCCTCGGCGATCTCGGGACCGGTCCGGCTGAACCGGTGCCGGGCCGTGTCCATCCTCGGCGGGCACGCCGAGGGCGACGTGGCCACGACGTCCGCGTACGTCATCAGGTCCAGCCAGGTCACGATCGACTCCTCGCTCGTCTACCCCTCCCACAGCGACGACGTGCCCGGCATCGTCATCGACGACGCCGACGACGGGCTGGGTTCCGTCGTCACCCTGCGCGACGTCGGCGAGATGGTGTTCCACCGGGACGGTGCCAGGACCGTCAAGTCGGACCTGCAGGGCGACGTCGGCTGGGCCCCCGTGGTGTCGCTGTCGCGGGTCCAGCGGAGCACGCGGCTGGTCGCCGAACGGGTGTACACCCAGGTCGGCACGCTCCAGCAGGGCTCGCGGTGGCTGCCGAGCGCCGGGTTCCGGATCGTCAGCGCGGATCCGGACGTCACCGCGGCGCTGGGCACGGCGACGGCGCTGTGGCAGCGCGCCTGCGGGTCCTGGGAGCTGGTCCACCGCGACGGCTGGCAGGTGCTGCCGGCGGGTGGGGCGGGCATCTCGTCCTCCCCCGCGCTGCGCGCACCCGAGTTCCTCGAGGCGCGGGCGTCGTCCGACGGCGTGGGCGGCTCCCTGCGCGCCACCCGATTGGAGTACGTTGCAGCACTGCGTGACGCCGAGGGCAACTACACCGAGCTGTCGGCGGTGGTGGCCGCCGCCCTCGACGACAGCAGTTCGGTGCGCCTGCGCCTGCGCACCAGCGGGCCCGGCGTCCTCGTCCTGTGGCGGCGCCGCGGGCCCGACGTCGCCCGAGAACCGGAGGTGAGCGTGTCGATCCCCGTCCAGGGACCAGAGGTCACCCTCTACGACACCGGCGAGCACGTCGGTGGGGTGCCGTGGGGCAGCGGCACCGGGGTCGTCCCCGCCGAGGTGGCCGCCACGAACCGCACCCGAGACCTGATCCTGCTGAGCGGCCGGCCGGTCGCCCAGCCGCTGCCGATGTCCGGTCGTTGAGAGGATGGATGAGATCAGATGACGACGCTCCTTGTCTCCACCGTAGGCGGCCACCTCACCCAGCTCCACAGCCTCGTGCCGCGCCTGCCGATCGGCGACCGCGTGTGGGTGACCACCGAGTCCGCGCAGAGCAAGTCGCTGCTGGCCGGTGAGGAGGTGCACTACCTGCACTTCCCCAGGGCGCGCAACATCGGTGACGTCGCGCGCAACGCGGTGGCCGGGATCCGGCACCTGCCGCACCGCAACGTCGAGCGGGTCATCAGCACCGGCGCGAACATCGCGCTGTCGGTGCTGCCGCTGTACTGGGCCCGCGGCGTGCCGTGCCACTTCATCGAGAGCGCCACCCGCGTCGCCGGGCCCTCCGAGAGCGGCCGCCTGCTGAGCCGGCTGCCCGGCATGCGCCTCTACACCCAGCACGAGTCGTGGAGCGACCACAAGTGGGCCTACCACGGCACGGTGCTCGACGGCTTCCAGGGCGTGCGCACGGCACCCCGCGAGGTCAAGCGCGTCGTCGTGACGATGGGCAGCGCGGAGGGTTACCCGTTCCGCCGACCCATCGAGCGGCTGCTGGAGATCCTGCCGCCGGAGGTGGAGGTGCTCTGGCAGACCGGGTGGACCGACGTCAGCGACCTGGGCATCGACGCGCGCCGCTCGGTCCCCGCGCACGAGATGGAGGCGGCGATGGCCGAGGCCGACGTCGTCATCGCGCACGCCGGCACCGGCTCGACGGTCACCGCCCTGATGAACGGCAGGGTCCCGCTGCTGCTGCCCCGCCTGAAGGAGCTCGGCGAGCACGTCGACGACCACCAGTCGGAACTGGCCGCGATGCTGGAGAAGCGCGGGCTGGCCATGGTGCGCGACGCCGGGTCGGTCACGTGGGACGACGTGCTGGAGGCGTCGAGCTTCCGGGTGGAGACGACGTCGCGGACGCCGTTCCACCTCAAGCCCTGAGGCAGGGGTACGGCTCGGGAGACCGTGGTCGAGCGTGACGTCCCGCGGTGGTGGTCGGCCGCGGCCGACCACCACCGCGGGACAGCTCCGAACGCGGGTCAGTTGACGCTGATCCGAGCGGGGGCGCTCTGGCGCAGGTCGATGACGATGTTCTTGATCGTCTCGGCGGTGGGGGCGGCGGGCACGTCGGCCAGGTTGGTGCTGACCGGCATGCTGGCCGGGCGCAGGTCGATGACCTCGGCGCGCTGGGCCGGGACGGCCGGGGCGACGGGAGCGCCGACAGGGCGGGGTGCGGTGGCGGTCTTGCGGATGCCGGGGCGGGTGCGCTCGATGACGAGGGCGGTCAGGACGCGGAAGCCGTCGCGGAACGTGTTGAGGTTGGACTCGCCGTGGATGCGGTCGAACTCGAAGGAGGGGACCTCGCGGATGTCCAGCTTCGCCTTGGCGATGCGGGTGTTGATCAGCGTCTCGATCTCGAAGCCGTCACCCCACTGCTTGGCGTCCTTGGCCTCACCGGTGGGGTCCAGCTCCAGCACGGGCAGGCAGTCGGCCCAGAAGGCGTTGTAGCCGTAGCACAGGTCGGTGTAGCGGGTGCCGAAGAGCACGTTGGCGGCGGTGTTCAGGCACCAGTTGCCCGCCTTGCGCAGCGCGGTGATGTCGCTGGAGCCGCCACCGGCGATGAAACGCGAGCCCTTGGCGAAGTCCGCGCCCGCGGTCAGGGCCGCGACGTAGGCGGGGATCTCCCGGGGGTCGGCCGAGCCGTCGGCGTCCAGCATCACCACGATGTCACCGGTCACCGCCGCGAAGCCGCAGGCCATCGCGTTGCCCTTGCCGCGGCGGTTCTGCAGCACGATCTTCACATCCGAGCGCAGGGCCCGAGCGGTCTCGACGGTCGCGTCGGTGCTGCGCCCGTCCACCACGATGACCTCGTGCAGGTCCGCGGGCAGGAGCTTGAACACGTGCGGCAGGTTGGCCGCCTCGTTGTAGGTCGGGATCACCACGCTGACGCGCGGGGCGCGCCCAGCGGCGTTGACGGCGTCGGTCTTGGTGCGCTCGGACATTGCTCTCCCCCATCGATCACGGTGTCGTGCAGGGGCCCGGTTTCGCCTCTCGCTCCCCGCCGGGCCACGGCGACCAAAGGGAGCTTGACCCGGTTTCCCGGACAGGTGGGTGACTTGATCATGCCGCAGTAGTCAGTG
>NZ_BAABIL010000291.1:0-11874 GCF_039542765.1 Kineococcus glutinatus | reverse complement strand
CCGTAGACGCGCACCGGTGCGGCCGGGCCCGGGGACGGCGACGGGCGCCGCCCCCGGTGGGGGGCGGCGGCCGTCGCGGTGCGCCCGGCGCTCAGCCGGCGAGGATCGCCGCCTGCTCCGCGCGCAGGGCGTCGATGAGGCGCCCGGCGGGCAGGACCACGTCGTCGTACGTGAGGACCTGGTCCTTGGCGACGTCGCGCTTGAGGGTGCAGCCCTCCGCCACGCCCATGGGCAGCAGCCGCTGGGCGGCGGTGACGTCGGCGCGCTCGGCCACCCCGAAGGTGTCGTAGCCGCCGAGGCGGTCGATCTCCTTGCCGGCCGCGAGGTCGGTCTTGGCCGTGGTGACGACCTCGACGGTGACCTCGTCGGAGGGCTGGATGGCCGGGTCGCCGAAGAGCACCGCACGCGCCACGGTGAGGGGGACCTCGAAGTGGCACAGGTGGTACGGCGTGTAGAAGGAGTACAGCGGTCCCTCGCCCAGCTTGTACAGGTTGAGGTAGTGCTGCTGCCTGGGGTCGTCGTGGGTGCCCAGGACGAACACGCCGGGGCCCGGCTTGGCGCCGACGACGTAGTCCACGACCCCGCCGAGGGCCTTGAGGGCGTCCACGTCGTAGGCCTTGACCAGCTCGTCGACGTGCCCGTGGTGGTCGGCACCGCGCATGCCGCGCTTCTCCACGCTGAACCCGACGGCGTTGGCGACCAGGGCCTGCTCGAACGACACCTTCGTGCCGTCGGCGAAGCTCGTCACCATGTACGGGTCCTGGCCCCACTTCTTCGCGAACCCCTCCTGGGTGGTGGGGTTGCGGTACTCGTCCTGCAGGCCCTTGATGTTGCCGGCCACGAGCGGGGTGACGCCGATGCCCTTGACGAACCGCAGGAGGTTCATCTGCACGCCGGGCTGGTCGCCGTCGCAGCCGGTGTAGAGGACACCGGCCTTCTCGGCGCGCCGGCGCAGCGCGAGGCCGACGGTGCCGTCGACCTCGGCGTTGAGCAGCACGACGTGCTTGCCGGACTCGATGGCGTGCAGCACGACGTGCGCGCCGTACTCGGTGTTGCCGGTGGCCTCCACCACGGCGTCGACCTGCCCGGCGCCGACGACGGCCTCGTAGCTGCCGCTGACGACCGGCTGCCCCGCCGCGATGGCGCGCTCGACGCCCGCGACGTCGTCGGCCTCGACGACGCCGCCCACGCCGGCCTGGGCGTAGGCGTCGCGGGCCTTGGCGACCGTCCGGTTGGCGATGGCGACGAGTTCCATGCCGGGCACGGAGTTCACGACCTGGTTCACGAAGCCGCGGCCCATGAACCCGGCGCCGACGAGGGCCACGCGGATGGGGCGGCCCTCGGCCTGGCGCTGCTGCAGCGCCCTGTCGACGATGATCACGACAGGACCGCGCCGTCGGCCAGCAGCGTCCAGGAGCGGTCCTTGTCGCTGATGACGGCGACGTCGCGCGCCCAGGGCAGGGCGAGGTCGGGGTCGTCGAAGCGCAGGCCGCGCTCGGTGCCGGGGGTGTAGCTCTGGCTCACCTGGTACACGACCTCGGCGCCGTCGGTCAGCGTGAGGTAGCCGTGGGCGAAGTACGGCGGGACGTAGAGCGCGCGGCGGTTCTCCGCGGTGAGCTCGACGGCGACGTGCTGCAAGCGCGTCGGGGAGTCCGGCCGCAGGTCGACGATGATGTCCTGGATGGCGCCGGCGGTGCAGCGCACCAGCTTCGCCTCCGGGGCGGGGTCGACCTGGGTGTGCATCCCGCGCAGGGTGCCCGCCAGGTGGTTGAAGGACACGTTGCACTGCTCGACGGCCGGCACGAGCCCGGCCTGCTCGAACTCCTCGCGGCAGAACGAACGGGCGAAGAACCCGCGCTCGTCCTGGCGCAGCTCGAGGTCGACGATCGCGACGCCCTCGATGTGCGTGGGGGTGATCTTCACTCGGCCACCCCCGCCGGGGAGGCGGCCGGGTTGCGCCAGAACAGGTCCTTGTCGAGCTGCCCGGTGCGGATCAGGTGCTCGAGCTGCTTGAGCCGGGTGTGGCCGCGGCCGGTGAAGGTCTCCGCGTCCAGGTCGATGGTCCGGAAGACCTCGACCAGCTGCGCGGCCCCCTTGTCCGCGTCCCAGTCGCAGGAGAAACCGGGCAGCAGCGAGTGGATCTTGTCGAAGTTCACCTTGTAGCTGCGGTTGTCGCCGTTGCTCTCCCCGAAGGTGATCTGCGCCTCGGGCAGCGCGCGGCCCACGGCCTCGGCGATCTCGCGCACGCGGTAGTTCTGCTTGGAGTCGCCCACGTTGAACACCTGGTTGTGCACGACCTCGCGGGGGGCGTCGAGCACCGCGCGGATCGACTTGGCGATGTCCAGGCCGTGCACGAGCGGCCGCCACGGCGAGCCGTCGGACGTCATGGCGATCTTGCCGGTCGTCCAGGCCAGGCCGGTGAGGTTGTTCAGCACGATGTCGAAGCGCTGGCGCGGGGAGGCGCCGTACGCGGTGGCGTTGCGCATGAACGTCGGGGAGAAGTCGTCGTCCGCCAGCGGGGCGAGGTCGCGCTCGACCATGACCTTGCACTCGGCGTAGGCCGTCTGCGGGTTCACCGGGGACGTCTCGTCGACGGTGCCCTCGGCCACGCCGTAGACGGAGCAGCTCGACATGTAGACGAAGCGCTGCACGCCGGCGCGCTTGGCCATCTCCGCGAGGCGGACCGAGCCCTTGTGGTTGACGACGTAGGTGACGTCGGGGATGAGCTCGCCGAGGGGGTCGTTGGACAGCTCCGCCATGTGCACGACGGCGTCGGCGCCCTCGAGGTCGGCCTCGGTGACGTGCCGGATGTCCTTGGCGAGGGTCTCCACGGAGGCGGGCACGCCGTTGTAGAGCCAGCCCTGCTTGTAGTAGCCGGTGTCGATGCCCAGCACGGAGTGCCCGGCCTCCAGCAGGGTGGGGGCGAGCAGGCAGCCGAGGTAGCCCTCGGTCCCGGTGACGACGATCTTCATGGTGCGCTTCTCCTCAGCCACGCCGCTCTCAGTCCTCCCACGTCTTCCACGGCGCCTGGCCGGCGTCCCAGAGCTTGTTCAGCTCGGTCCAGTCGCGGAAGGTGTCCATGCCCAGCCAGTAGCCCTCGTGGGCGGAGAGGGTGAGCTGGCCGTCCCGGGCGACGCGCTGCAGCGGCTTGGACTCCAGCATCACCTCGGGGTCGTCCTCCAGGTAGCGGTCGACGAACTCCCGCTCGAAGACGAAGAACCCGCCGTTCACCCAGCCGTCGGCCAGCGTCGGCTTCTCGTTGAACTCCACGACGGCGCCGTCCTCCACGTGCATCTCGCCGTAGCGGCTGGAGGGGTGCACCGCGGTCACGGTGGCGACGCGGCCGCCGGCCTCGTGGTCCTTGAGCGTCTTGGTGATGTCCACGTCGCCGATGCCGTCGCCGTAGGTGAGGCAGAACCGCGGGGCGTCGAGGTGCTGGGCGACGCGGAAGATGCGCGCGGCGGTGGCCGTGGTGAGGCCGGTCTCGACGAAGGTGATCTCCCAGTCCTCCTGGACGCCGAGGGAGTGGAACTCCGGCTCGTCCTGGGTGGAGAGGTTGATGGTGAAGTCACCGGCGTTGAGGCGGTAGTCGAGGAAGTACCGCTTGATCATCTCGCTCTTGTACCCCAGGCACAGCACGAACTTGCGGAAACCGTGCTGGCTGTAGAGCTTCATGATGTGCCAGAGGATCGGCCGCCCGCCGATGTCCACCAGCGGCTTCGGGAGCTTCTCGCTGGCCTCCCGCAGGCGGGTCCCCATGCCGCCGCAGAGGATGACGACGGGGATGTCGCGCGGGCTGACGGCCGCTGCGCTGGTGGCGTCCGGACTGGTGGCTTCGGTCATGCCTGGATCCCTCACTCGGTTCTGTACCGGCCCACCCGACCGCGGGGCCGGGCGTGGAAGAGCGGGGGGCTTCCGTGCAGCGCGGACGGGCCGGGAGCGACGCGAACCCCCCACGGACCCTGCGTCGGGACCCGTCCGAACTCTTCGGTGGCGCTCACCCCCCCGGCGCACGCCACCCGGCGCTGACCCTACTACAGGGCCTCGACCGCGCAGGCGGACCGTCACTCCCCGAGAGCAACGGCACCGCCACCGCACATCAGTTGTCGCGCAGACCGATCAGGAGGTCACGCAGCGGAGTCATCGCGGTCCGCCAGGAGAAGTCCTCCGCGATCGCCTCGGCGGCGACCTTGCCCAGCCGCTGCGCCTCGGCCGGGTCGCGCAGCAACCGCGCGACGGCGTCGGCGAAGGAGGTGGGGTCGTCGGCGACGACGACGGCGGAGCGGTACTCCTCCAGGCCCTCCAGGCCCACGGACGTCGTCACCACGGCACGACCGCGCGACATCGCCTCGACCAGCTTGATCTTCGTGCCGCCGCCGGACAGCAGCGGCACGACGCACACGTCGGCCGCGTCGTAGAAGGGGTCCACGCTCGGCACCTGGCTGTGGAACGCCACCCCGGCCGGCTCGCCCGCCTCCCGCGGGTGCACGTCGGACAGCGCCCGGCCCACCGCGGTGAACCGCGCCTGCGGCGTGCGGGCCAGCACGGCCGGCCAGACCTCGTCGAGGAACCAGCGCAGCCCCGCGCGGTTGGGCCCGTAGTCCACCGCGCCCACGAACAGCGCCGAGGCCGTCCCCGGCTGCGGCGACCTGCCGGCGGGCTCGGTCACCCCGTTGGGCACGAAGAGGCTCTGCACGCCGGCGGCGGCCAGCTCCTCCTGGTCGCGGCGGCTGCAGGCCGTGACCCGCACCGCACGCCGGACGACCGCGCGCTCGAAGCGGCGGAAGCGCGCGACCTCCGGCCGCACGAGCCAGCGGGCGCGCGGGTGCTCGGTGCGCAGGCGGCGGTCGATGAGGTCGGACTCCACGTTGTGCATGTCCAGCACGTCGATGCGCACGTCGGCGGGGACGTTGACCGCCATCTGCGGGAAGTCCACGTGCACGACGTCGCGCCCGCGGACCTGCTGGGCCAGCAGCGCCCGCAACCGGCCGGAGTACCACTTGCCGGCGAAGACGGAACTGCGCAGCACCGCCGGGGCCGTCGCCTGCGGGGCCTCCACCGGGTGGACCACCACGTGGGCGGGCAGCTGCTCGCGCCAGTCGTCCCAGGCGTCGAAGCCGACGACCTGCACGTCGGCGAACACCTCCGCGTAGGTGTCGATGACCGCCCGGATGCGCTGCCTGCCGCCCGAGTCGGTGCGGGCCGGCAGCTGCTTGGCCACCACCCACGCACGGCGCGGCGGCCGCACCCCGTCCACGTCCTGGTCCCCCACCTGATGTCCCCCCGTCCACCACCGCGCCGGATTCCCCCCCGGCGGCGCTCGTGTGCCCATTGTGGTCTACCAGAGACCCCTGCGTCCGCCGTCCGCCCGTGCCCCGGATGGCCGTGTCCGCGGCCCGCCCCGCGCGCCGGCACACCCGGGCGGGTGAAAGACGCGCCCCGCGGCGCGCAGGAGCCCGTCCCGCTGCGGCCGACACGACGCATCGGCCGATACTGGGGTGCCGAGCGCACTACCGTGCAGCACGGGCCCGCCGCGCGGGCCCCGCACGACGGACCGACGGGTGCCGGCGGGAGCGGAGCCGCCACCGGCGGCGGGAGGCGGTGGACGTGTCGATCGAGGCCCGGGACGGGACCATGAACACCCCTGCAGCGGGGGACGCGGCGGACGGGCGGCACTTCGACGTCGAGCTCGTCCTCGTCAGCTACCGCAGCGCGCCCCAGATCGCGGGGCTCCTGGCGGGCCTGCCGCCGGAGCTGCCCGTCGTGGTCGTCGACAACGCGCACGACGTCGACGGGGTCCGGGCGGTCGTGGAGGCGCGGCCGAACGGCCGCTACGTGGACTCCGGCGGCGGCAAGGGGTTCGCCCGCGCCGCCAACATGGGCGCGCGCTCCTCCACCCGCGAGTTCGTGGTGTTCGGCAACCCGGACTCGCGCCCGACGATCGAGGCGCTGCGGCAGATCCTGGCCGACGTCGCCGACGACCCCTCGTGCGCGGCGTCGGCGGCGACGATGGTCTCCGCCGACGGGCACGTCGAGCTGGGCGTCGGCGGCTGGGAACCGACGGTGCGCCGGGCCCTGGTGCACAGCGCCGGCCTGCACAAGCTGTTCCCGCGGGCCGGCCTCTTCGCGCGCCCGGCCCCGCACGAGCGGATCGACGTCGACTGGACCACCGGGGCGTGCATGGCGGTGCGGCGCAGCACCTTCCTGGAGCTGGGCTGCTTCGACGAGGAGTTCTACGTCTACAACGAGGACGTCGCCTTCGGGCGGCAGGCGCGTGAACGGGGCATGCACGAGAAGTTGCGCACCGACGTCCTCGTCCCGCACTCGGCCGGGGGTTCGGGGGCGCCGTCCCTGGAGATGCTGCGGCTGCGCGGCGCGGCGATGGCGCGCTACCTGCGCCGGCACCACTCCCCGGCCCAGACGCGGGCGCTGACGCTGGCCCTGGCCTCCGGGTACGCCGCCCGCGCCCTGCAGCGCACCGTCACCCGCGAGCGCGACCTGGCGAGCCAGCACTGGGCCTACGTCAAGGGCGTGACGACCGGCCGGGCCACCGTCGCCGGTCGCGTTGTCATGGAGTGACCAAACCGTCACGACACGAAACCCTCCGGCTGCGGAGGTCCGCCCCGGGAGCGGTCTAGGATCCGCGGTGGAGGTGGGCCGGTGATCCTGCACGTCGTCTACCGCTCTCACGGCGGGGAGAACACCAAGGACCGTCCGAGCTGGTACAGCAAACGCCTGGCGCTGCTGTCCTTCTGCCGCGCCCTGGAGGAGGCGCGCCGCGACGCGGTCGTGGAGGTCACGTTCCTCAACGACGGCCCGCTGCCGGCGGACCGGGTGGAGCTGCAGCGGCGCTGGGGCACCGCGGTGGGCATCTCCGCGGGCAGCAACCGCCGCAGCTACCTGCACGCGCTCGCGCTGCCGCGGCGCCGCGGCTGGGCCGACGACGACCTCGTGCTGTTCGCGGAGGACGACTACCTCTGGCGGCCGGAGTCGCTGCGGGCGCTGCTGCTGGAGGCGTCCCGGCGCCGCGCCGACTACCTGGCCCCCTACGGCCTCGGCACCCACGACCCTCAGCAGCTGCCCGTGCCGGCGGGGACCTGGACGGGAGAGCGGGTCACGCCCGCGTCGGACCCGCTGCCGGCGGAGGCCGTGCGCTGGCACCGCCACCAGAGCACCACGAGCACGTTCGCCGCCCGGGTCGGTGCGCTGCGCGAGGACGAGCGCCTGCTCGTGCTGTGCTGCCTCAGCGGCGGTGATTTCGATCACACCAGTTGCCTGGCGCTGCAGGGGATCCCGCGGTTCAGCGCCCTCGACGTCGTCCGGCACCACCCCGGCCCGGAGGGCTCCTCGCCCCTGCGCGTGGTGGCGCGCGCGGGCTACCTGGCGCTCATGCGGACGGCGGTGGACGTGCGGTCGCTGCGCCGGCCCTCGCACCGGCGCACGCTGCTGGCCGCGGACCCGCCGCAGGCCACGCACATGGAACTGGCGTGGCTGGCCGCGGGCGACTGGGAGGCGCTGGCGACCACGACGGCGGAGTGGGACACGAGCACGACGGCACGCTGAACGGTCCGGCCACCCCGTCGCTCGCCGGACGGGGTGGCCGGAGCGGATCCCGGTCAGCGGGCGGGCTTGTCCCAGCGCAGCACGCGATCGCCCCGCAGGCAGCGGCGCATACCGCCGAAGGCGACGAGCTGCAGGTAGAGGATCTGCGCGATCAGCTTGGCGGGCAACGGGATCCGCACGCCCTTCTCCTGGGCGACGAGCGATGCGCCGGCGGCCACGTGACCGACGAGGAAGAACTGGGCGAGGCGGCTGCGCCGGGCCGAGGCGAGCGCGAGCCCGAGCAGACCCACGTGGCTCAGCGGCCCGAGGGTCGAGCGCCACAGCTTGTGCCCCCACAGCTCGGCGCTCACCAGGCCCGCGCGCGGGGACAGCAGGTGCTTCTTGCGCCACATCACCCACAGCCCGCCGCCGAGCACGCGCGTCTTGCGCTCCCAGGACAGGCCGATGTCGCCGATGGAGGACTCGCGCATGAGCGCCTTGGGCTCGTAGGCGACGGAGTGACCGCGCTCCATGAGGTCCAGGGCCGTCCAGAAGTCGTCGTTGGAGATGTCGGCGGGGATGTCCCGCCAGGCGGAGCGGCGGACCGCGCACAACCCGCCGTCGAGCCCGAGCGTGGTGCCCAGCCGGCCCTCGTTGCGCTTGATCCAGGACTCGAAGCGCCAGTAGGCCAGCTCGGCGCCCTCGCCCTCCAGCTTCTCCCCCGCCACGGCGCCGACGCCGTCGACGAGGAGGGCGGAGACGAGGTAGCCGATGGCGTCGTACTCCAGCTCGCTGTTGGCGTCGCTGAGCACGACCATCTCGTGGCCGGCCGCGGCGATCCCCGCGTTGAGGGCCTGCGACTTGCCGCGCCGCTCGGGCAGCAGGAGCACCCTGGCTCCCGCGGCCTCGGCCACGGCCGCCGTCTCGGCGTCCCCGTCGGCGACGACGAGGACCTCGAGCTCGCCCTGGTAACCGTTCTTGCGGACGTTGTCCACCTTGGCCGCGATGACACCGGCCTCGAGGTAGGCGGGCACGAGCACCGTGACCGGCGGCCACTGCGCGGGGACGGGCACCTCCGGCTCCGGCCGGCGGCGCGCGACGCCGTGCAGCGCGACCGGGTAGAGGGCGTGGCCCACGAGGGTCGACGCCAGGAGCACTGCTGTGACGATGGTCCGCTTCGCAGCCACGGTTCCCCCCAGAGATGCGCGCGAGCCGTCGGCCGCCGTGGGCGGCTCTTGCGGTGACCCCCTAGCCACCGGCACGGCGCCCCGGAGTGTAGCCAGCGCAAAGCGCTGTGCGGTAGGACGATGCGGGTCACCTCCACCGTTCGTGCGCATCTGCGGACGAAATATCACCCTTCGTGTTTGTCCCCTGACGCAGAGATGCCG
This sequence comes from Kineococcus glutinatus, assembly GCF_039542765.1. NCBI lineage: Bacteria > Bacillati > Actinomycetota > Actinomycetes > Kineosporiales > Kineosporiaceae > Kineococcus > Kineococcus glutinatus. Next base: position 2,944 of record NZ_BAABIL010000291.1, on the reverse strand, counting down.
GGCCGGGGGAAATCCCGGCCCGGCACCCTGTGTCAGGACGTCGGATCAGAAGAGCTCGCGGTACTTCGCAGCCGACTGCGGCATGCGGGTGTTGGTGCTCAGGATCCAGCGGCGGTTGTCGCGGTCGATGTTGAACTGGACCTCGTAGAGGAACTTGCCCGCACCGGTGCCGCCGTTGGTCTTGAAGAACTCGTGCATGCCGGCGATGAAGCCGGGCGAGTCACCGTTGTCGGCGTTGCCCGACCACTCCGAGATGCTCAGCGGCAGGCCGACGCTCCTGGCGAAGGCCAGGTGCGCGCCCAGGCCCTTGGGGGCGCCGAACCGGTCGGTCTGCATCAGGTGCGAGCGGAAGGCCTCGATGGTGCCCGCGTAGGGGTACTGGTTGTAGTAGTCCACGCCCATGACGTCGACGTACTCGGCACCGGGGAAGGACTTGCGCCAGTCCATGTTGCTGACCGACTCGCGGTTGTTGTTGTAGACGAGCTTGGCGTTGGGGAACACCTGCTTCTGGATCGCGCGGTAGCGCTTCCACGCCGCCTTGAACGCGTCGTTGTTGCCCGCGTTGACGGACCAGGGGTACCAGTTGCCGTTCATCTCGTGCGCGAAGCGGATGTACACGGTGCCCGGACGGCTGCCCCACTTGTTCTTCAGCGTGGTCAGCGACGCGCGCCACTTGGCGTCGTAGGCGCCGCTGGCGCCGGCCGCCCAGGAGCCACCGCGGTCGAACGCGCCGACGGCGATGTCGATGTCCTTGGTCCAGGCGCCGAACTCCTTGCCGGCCTCGAGCTGGTAGACACCCGCGGCGGCCGCGTCGTTGTCCGCCCAGGTCGCGGCGATGGAGACCGGGGTGCCGCGCCAGGTGCCGAACGCGCCGGTGGCCACGCCCACGCCGGAGGCGCCGGACTTCCAGGGGCCGGCGGTGGCGGGCTGACCCGGCACCGTCGGGGTGGGCGTCGGGGTGGGCGTCGGGGTCGGCGTCGGGGTCGGCGTCGGGGTGGGCGTCGGGGTCGGCGTGGTGGCGCCGGTGACGAGCTTGACCCGGATGGCGTCGACCTTGGCGTGGTTCTTCGTCGAGGAGAAGGTCAGGTCCAGCGTGCCGTCCGAGACCGGGACGGTGAACGTCTTGTCGTGCGCGACGTTCTTGCCGGCCACCTTGTACAGGTCGAGGTCGGTGATCTTGCGGGTGCCCTCGGCGTTCACCGAGAACACGCGCTGGTTCGCGGCGTTGAAGTAGGTCTCCGCCAGCTTCAGCGTCACCTCGTAGGTGCCGGCCTGCGGAACCGCGGTGCGCCAGGCGCTCATGCCCCAGTGCTCGGACTGGTACAGCTTGTCGTCGGTGGTGCCGGCGATCGCGGCCGTCGTGGCGCCGGCCACCTGGTAGCCGCCGACGAAGCCCCGCCCGGCGTCCCAGGTGGCGCCCGCGGAGTCGGTCACGGCGGTCTTGCCGGTGTTGACGCGGATGGCGCCGTCGGTCGTGGCGGCAGCGGCGGAGACGGTGCTGAAACCACCGGCGGCGGTGGCCGCGGCGACGGTGCTGAGAACGAACTTCGAAAGCTTCGACATCTTGGTGATCAACCTCGGAGTGTCACGACGCCGGGCCGGGGGGTGGCGCTGCTGGCGTCTGGCGGGTCCTGCTTGCGTTGACACATGAGGGATCGGCCGCCCGGGGCTGCTCCTTGAGCATGAATTTTCGCGAGGACGTGTAACGCTGCGGCGGTGCCCGTTCACGAGGTGCGCCCAGGCCGGGTGGGCAGCGGCTACGATCGCCCGGCAGTCCGGACGGAAGGACGTCCACGTCGGCGCGACCGGGCTGGGCAGGAGTCGCGGCACGTCTGACCGGAGGAACCCTTGAGGCTGCACGCGATCTACCGCTCGCACGGCGGCGAGAACGTCAAGGGCCGCCCGGGGTGGTACGGCAAGCAGCGCGCCCTGCTGTCGTTCTGCCGGGCGGTGGCGCAGGCCCGGCGCAGCGTCGACGTCGACGTCGTCTTCCTCAACGACGGCCCGATCCCCGCCGAGCGCCTCGACGTGATGCGCGCGTGGGGCACCCCGCTGCCCTTCACCGGCGGCAGCAACCGGCGCAGCTACCTGCGCGCGCTGGCGCTGCCCCGCCAGCGCGACTGGGCCGGCGAGGACCTCGTCCTCCTCGCCGAGGACGACTACCTGTGGACCCCGGCGGCGCTGACGGCGCTGCTGGCCGCCTCGCGCACGACGACGGCGGACTACTTCGCCCCGTACTCGCCGGCCCCCGGCGGCGCCGCCGGCACCGCCCCCGACACCACCCTCGGCACCGCCCCGGGTGCGGGGGTGGCGGCGCCCGGCGAGGTGCGCTGGGTGCCGCTGGAGAGCACGACCAGCACCTTCGCCGCCCGGGTCGGCGCCCTGCGCCAGGACGAGCGGCTGCTCCTGCTGTGCTGCCTCAGCGGTGGTGACTTCGACCACACCAGCTGCCTCACCCTGCAGGGCGTGGCCCGCTTCGGCCCGCGCGACCTGCTCCGCCACAAGCCGCTGCCGCCGGGGACGGGGACGGCCCGCACGCTGGCGCGCAACGCCTACCTCACCGCGATGAAGCTGGCCGTCGACGTGCGGGCGCAGCGGCGGCCCTCGCGCCGGCGCACGCTGCTGGCCGCGTCGCCCGCCGTGGCCACGCACATGGAGAGCGGCTGGGTGGCGCCGGGCGACTGGGCGGCGCTGGCCCGCGAGACCGACGAGTGGGCGCGCACGTCCGCGGCCGGCGGCGAGGGCTGAGGGGCGCCCGCACGCGCACGAGGGCCCCGGCAGGACGATCCTGCCGGGGCCCTCGCGCCTGCGGTGCTCCCGCGGGTGGTGCCTGTGCGGGCGGTGCCCGTGCGGGTGCCGCGGTCGCGGGTCAGCGGCGCGCGGCCCGCTCCGGGGACGCCAGCCGCTGCGGGGCGCCAGCCTGCGGCAGCGGCTGCACCCGGGG
>NZ_BAABIL010000290.1:0-11082 GCF_039542765.1 Kineococcus glutinatus | reverse complement strand
AGCGGCAGCGCGGCACCCGTGAGCAGCACCGCCGCCAGCATCGCGCGGCGCTCCCTCACCCGGGCGACGACCGCCCCGGTCGGCAGCGCGCCCGCGACCTGCCCGATGCCGAGCAGCGCCACCACGCCCGCCGCCGTGGCGACCGACGCGCCGAGGGAGCGCGCCGACAGCGCCAGCACCGGCAGCACCGCGCCCTGGCTGACGCTGAACAGCGCGGCCGGTGCGTAGACGGCCAGCAGGGTCCGCCAGGGGGGTGCCGTCATCGGGTGGTCTTCGCAGCGCTCCGCACCGGGCCATCCTGCGCCCGCCGGCGCGGCGCGGCGCGAGGGGGTGCCGCGGCCGCTCAGGCGGTGTAGGTGACGACCGCCCCCCGGTCGGGCGTCCACGTGATGGAGCCGCCTTCGAAGTCGCTGCGCCTGCCGCCCGGGACGTCGTGCTCGTCGGAGGTGGGGTAGCCCAGGCGCCCGGTCTCCCAGCCCTGCTGCTGCCACGCGTCGCGGATGGCGCCACGGACGACGTGGGCACCGTGCCGGGGACTCCAGTAGACCGAGCCACCCTGGAAGTGGTTGAACGCTCCGCCCGGCAGGACCGCCTCGGTCGTGGTCGGGTAGCCCAGGAACCCTGCCTCCCAACCGACGGTGCCCCACTTGTCGCGGATGAGCCCGCGCACCGCCTGCGCACCGGTGGCAGGCGACCAGTAGACGCTGCCGCCCTGGAACCGCTCGAACGCACCGCCGTGCAACGCGAGTTCTCCCGTGACGGGGAACGCGAGCCAGGACGTCTCCGAGCCCACCTGCGACCAGCGGTCCTCGATGGCGCCGCGGACCTCCCACGCGCCCGACCGCGCCGACCAGTAGATCGAGCCACCCTCGAAGTCCGTGTAGCGGCCGTCGTCACGGGCGGCGGTCAGCTCGCAGGTGGTGTTGCGGCCCAGGACGCCGGCGGCGGCACCGAGTTGGTTCCAGCGGTCGGCGATCGCGCCCTGCACACCGCACGGCGGTGGCGTCGTCGGGGCGGGCGGCGAGGTGGGGCGCCGTGGCAGCGATTCGCACGCCTGGCCGTCGCCGTCGTCGTCCAGGCGGTCCGGGTCGCCCGGGTGGGCGATCAGGTGCGCCTGCGCGTCCTCCTGGTAACGGAAGTCACCGCAGTCCACGTCACCGACGTGGTGGGCGCTCGCCGGACCCGCCATCACCGCCGCTGCCACGATCGTCGCAGCCGCTGCCGCCACCGCGGTCGCGCCGCGGCGCAACGTCCCTGCCTGCATGCCTGCTCCTCGCACGTCCACCGACACCGGCCTGCGCCCGAGGTGGCGATGCCGGTGTCCCTGCTGCTCGGCGCTCGCCGGGCGGTCGAACCGTAGCGGTGCGCACGAGCTGCAGGTGGAGCCGCTCGGGCCACCCGCTCGGGCCACCCGCTCAGGCCACCCGCTCAGGCCACCCGCTCAGGCCACCCGTCCGCCGCCCGCCCGTCGCCGTCCGCGCCGCCGCCCGCCCCCACGACCGTGACCGTCCAGCCCGTCGACGCGCCCGCGACGAGGCGGGCGCCCGTGACGCCGCCGCGGGTGGTGACCTCGAACACCGCCGCCGGTGCACCGCCCCGCGCCGGCACGCACACCCGCCGCGACCGCCCCTCCGCGGGGGCGAAGACGCGCAGCTCCACGTCGTCGTTCCAGTCGTACTCCGGCCGGGAGTCCTCCGCGCCCACCGGGACCACGGCGCCGGGGCGCACCAGCAGCGGCACGCTGTCGAAGCCGTGGACCTGGGTGACCCAGCGCCCACCGGTGATCTCCTCACCGGTGCGGAAGTCCGTCCACGTGCCCTCCGGCACGTAGTACGTCACCCGCCCGTCGGCGGACAGCACCGGCGCCACGAGCAGGTCCGGGCCGAGCATGTACTGCCGGTCGCAGAACGCCGCGGTCGGGTCGTCGGGGAACTCCAGGACCATCGGGCGCATCACCGGCACCCCCTCGGCCGCGGCCTCCTCGGCCGCCTGCACGAGGTACGGCATGAGCCGCATCTTCAGCTTCGTGAACTGCCGCAGCACGTCCACGGCCTCCTCGTCGAACGCCCACGGCACCCGGTAGGAGCCGGAGCCGTGCAGCCGCGAGTGCGAGGACAGCAACCCGAACGCGACCCAGCGCTTGAACACCGCCGGGTCCGGCACCCCCTCGAAGCCGCCGATGTCGTGGCTCCAGTAGCCGAAGCCGGAGCAGGCCAGCGACAGCCCGCCGCGCAGCGACTCCGCCATCGCCGCGAACGTCGACTCGCAGTCCCCGCCCCAGTGCACGGGGAACTGCTGGCCGCCGGCGGTGGCGGCGCGGGCGAACACGACGGCTTCGTCCCGGCCGCGCTCGCGCTCCAGCAGCCGGAACACGGCCTCGTTGTAGAGGTGGGCGTAGTGGTTGTGCATCCGCTGGGGGTCGGAGCCGTCGTGCCAGACGACGTCGGTGGGGATGCGCTCGCCGAAGTCGGTCTTGAACGCGTCGACGCCCTGGTCGAGCAGCGCCTCCAGCTTGCCGCACCACCACTCCACGGCCTCGGGGTTGGTGAGGTCCACCAGGGCCATGCCGGCCTGCCACAGGTCCCACTGCCACACGCTGCCGTCGGCGCGGCGCACGAGGTAGCCGCGCTCGCGGCCCTCGTCGAACAGGTGGGAGCGCTGTGCGACGTACGGGTTGATCCACAGGCTGATGCGCAGCCCTCTCGCCGTGAGCCGGGCGATCATCCCCTCCGGGTCCGGGAAGGTCGCCGGGTCCCACACGAAGTCGCACCAGTGGAACTGCCGCATCCAGAAGCAGTCGAAGTGGAACACCGACAGCGGGATGTCGCGCTCGGCCATGCCGTCGACGAACGACGTGACGGTCGCCTCGTCGTACCGCGTGGTGAAGGACGTGGACAACCACAGCCCCATCGACCACGCCGGCACCCGCGCGGGCCGGCCGGTGAGGGCGGTGTAGCGGCGCAGCACGTCCTTGGGGGTGGGGCCGTGGACGACGTAGTACGTCAGCCGCTGGCCCTCGACGGAGAACTGGTTGCGGGAGACGGCTTCCGAGCCGAGCTCGAAGGAGACCCGCTCGCGGTGGGCGACGAACACCCCGTAGCCGGCGTCGGTGAGGTAGAACGGCACGTTCTTGTACGCCTGCTCGCTGGCGGTGCCGCCGTCCTCGTTCCAGACGTCGACGGGCTGCCCGTTCTTCACGAAGGCACCGAAGCGCTCCCCGAGGCCGTACACGTGCTCGCCGACGGCCTGCTCGAGCTGCTCGTGGACGAAGGTGCGCCCCGCCGCGTCGGTGACGACGCCGATGCTGCGCTCCCCCGAGCGGGTCAGGACGCGGCCGCCGGCGCGGAACTCCACCGACCACGGGCCGGTGCGGTCGACGTGGACGCTGAGGCCTCCGCTGGTGAGGACGGCCTCGGCCTCGGACACGCTGACGTCGACGTCGACGGGCTGCTGCGCGATCTCGACGTGCGGACCGCGGTCGAGCGCGCCCCTGAAGTGCTCGATGGTGACGCCGATGACGTCGGGGGCCGGCGAGGAGTACGTGACCGTGACGACCGGCAGGTTGAGGGTGTCGCCGCGGTCGGCGAGCCGCTTGGTGGGGGCGTGGACGGTGAGGGTGCGCCCGTCGGTCGTCACCTCCTCCACGCCCTTGGGGCGCAGCGCGCTGAACCCCGGCCGCATCAGCCAGTAGCCGTCGGTGAACTTCACTGCGTCTCCTCCACGAGAGCGAGGCCCCGGCGGGGCGCGAGGACGGTGGCACCGTCGAGGGTGTCCCCGGTGAGCAGGTCGGTGTGCCGCCCGGGCAGCGCCAGGTGCACCTCCTCCTCGCCGGGGTTGAGCACGAAGAGCACGTCGCCGCGGCGCACCACCTCCACGCCGGGCGGCGGGGGTCCGGGCAGCGCACCGCCCACCCCGGCCTCGTCGAGGCAGCGGCCGAGCACCTGCGACAGCACGGCGGGCGGCAGCAGCACGGAGCAGTACCAGGCGCTGCCGCTCCCGACGGCGCGGCGGGTGACGGCGGGGACCCCGGCCAGGTCGCCCGCGGCGTGCTCGGCGAGCACCTGCGCCCCGTCGCTGCGCAGCCGCTCGGCCCAGGTGTCGACGTGGAAGTCGCCGAACTGCGCCGACGTGCACGCCGAGGGCGCGGCGAGCGGGACCCACTCCTCGCCGGACGCGCCGAGCAGGTCGCGCAGCAGCGCCGGGAACCGGCCCTCCCGGATGCGGGCGTCGGCGTCGGCCACCCCGGAGAACGGGCCCACCAGGAGGGTCCCGCCGCCGGTGACGAACCGCTGCAGCCGCTCGGCGAGGTCGTGCTCCAGCAGGTAGAGGTTGGGCAGCACGAGCAGGTCGTACCCGTCGAGGTCGCAGGCGGGGCCCAGCACGTCCACGGCCACGCCGCGGGCGAACAGCGGTTCGTAGTGGGACAGGAGCACGTCGAGCACCCGCAGCCGGTCGCTGGGCCGGGCGGGTTCCTCGCAGGCCCACCAGCTCGGCCAGTCGTGCAGCAGCGCCACCCGCGCGTCGACCCGGGCCCCGGCCACCCGGCCCAGCCGCTGCAGGGCGGCCCCCAGCTCGCGCACCTCGGCGTGCAGGCGGGTGTCGGGCCCCGCGTGCGGCAGCATCGCGGAGTGGAACCGCTCCGCCCCCGCGCGCGACTGCCGCCACTGGAAGAAGCACACCGCGTCCGCGCCCCGCGCCACGGCGCGCAGCGAGTCCAGCTGCATCGCGCCGGCCGGTTTGGGCACGTTGTGCGGGCGCCAGTTCACGGCACCCGCGGCCTGCTCCATGAGGACCCACGGCTCGCCGCCGCCGAGGGAGCGGACGAGGTCGTGGGTGAGCGCGGCCCGCGCCGGGGAGCGGGCGTCGGCCGGGTCGACGTAGTGGTCGTCGGCGACGACGTCGACCTCCCCGGCGAAGGACCAGTAGTCGACGTGGTGGAAGAACCCCATGAAGTTCGTGGTGACGGGTGCGTCGGTGCGGGCGCGGATCGCGTCGCGCTCGGCGCGGAACAGGTCCCGCAGCGCGTCGGAGCGGAACCGGCGGAAGTCCAGCGACTGCGCGGGGTTGTGCAGGTAGGGCGCGGCGCGCGGGGGGATGACCTCGTCCCAGTCGTCGTAGCGCTGGCTCCAGAAGGCGGTGCCCCAGGCGGCGTTGAGCCCGTCGAGGTCGCCGTGGCGGCGCTGCAGCCAGGTGCGGAACCCCGCGGCGGCGAGGTCGCAGTGGCACCACTGGCCCAGCTCGTTGCCGACGTGCCACATCACCACCGCGGGGTGGTCGTGGTAGCGCTCGGCGAGGTCGGTGGTGATGGCCAGGGCGGCCTCGCGGTAGCGCGGCGAGCAGGGGCAGAACTGGTTGCGCGAGCCGTAGGTGAGGGTGCGGCCGTCCGCGTCCACCGGGAGGGTTTCGGGGAAGCGGTGCCCCAGCCACGGCGGCGGGGAGGCCGTCGGGGTGGCGAGGTCGACGTCGACGCCGTGCTCGCCCAGCAGGTCGAGCACGCGGTCCAGCCAGCCGAAGTTCCGCTCCCCGGGGGAGGGTTCGAGCTGCGCCCAGCTGAAGACGCCGACGGTGACGAGGTCGACGCCCGCCTCGCGCATGAGCCGGGCGTCCTGGGGCCAGACGGACGGGTCCCACTGCTCGGGGTTGTAGTCACCGCCGAACCGCAGCCGGGGTGGGCGGCCCGCGTGGTGCGTGAGCCGCCGCGCTCCGGCGGCGGCGGGCGCAGGCGTGCGCGGGCTCATGCCACCTCCTGGTGATCTGCGCGGGCGACACCACTGTCGAAGCGCTTCAACTACGCTAGTTCCCGGCCGCGGCGGTGTCCAGCAGCGGCGACCACCGCCCGGGTGGCCCACGGGTCCCGCGGCGCTCGCAGACGGTTCGGGAGGCGCTCGTGTCGGAGGAACAGGCGGGGGAACTGCCCGGGGGTCCCACCGGGGCGCGGGACGGGGAACCCGCGGCCGAGCACGTCCTGCGGCTGCGCGGCCCCGCCCGCACCTGGGAGGAGTCGCTGCCCGTCGGCAACGGCCTGCTGGGAGCCGGCTGCGCGGGCCGGGCCGGCGGGGAACTGCTGTCCCTCAACGACACCACCGCGTGGTCCGGCGGCCCCTGGTCCCCGGCACGGGCCGAGGCGCGCACCGTCGACGGCCCCGCCGCGCTCGCCGACGCCCGGCGGGCGCTGGCGTCCGGCGCGGTCCGGGACGCCGAGCGGCACCTGCTGCGGCTGCAGTCGCCGTGGACGCAGGCGTTCCAGCCGCTGGCCGACCTCGACGTGGCGGTGGGCCTCCCCGGCGGCGAGGCGGGTGACGGCGACGTCGAGCGCGTCCTCGACCTGGACAGCGCGACCGCCACCACCCGCTACGCCCTGCGCGGCCTGGCCGGCCCGGGGGCGGGCGGGGCGGTCGAGCACCGCACGTGGGTCAGCCACCCCGACCACGTCCTCGTGCACGAGGTCCGCGCCGGGGTCCCCGCGGACGTGCGGCTGCGGCTGGCCGGCCCCCACCCGGCGGCCACCAGCGACCTCACCGGGGCGCTGCTCACCGCCACCTGGCTGCTGCCCGCCGACGTGGCACCCGCGCACGCCGGCGCGCCGGACCCGGTGCGCTACCCCGACCCGGCGCAGCCCGAGGCGCGCTGGACCGGCTGCGCCGTGCACGTCAGCACCGACGGCAGACCCGAACCCACCCCGGACGGGGTGCTGCTGCGCGGCGCCCGCACCACGACCCTCGTGGTGGCGACCGCGTCCACGCAGCCACCACCCTCCAGCAGCGGCGACGGCACCGGCACGCGCACCCCCGCCGAGCTCACCGCCCGGCTCACCGCCCGCGTCCGCGCTGCCCGCGCGCGGGGCCTGGACGCCGTGCGCCGCGACCAGCTCGCCGACCACCGCGACCTCTACCGGCGGGTGGAGCTGCGGCTGCCGGGCGCACCGGTCCCGGCAGGCGGCACCCTGCCCGACCGCGTCGCCGCCTGCGCCGCCGGGCGCGAGGACCCCGCGCTGGCCGCGCTGGCCTTCCACCACGGCCGCTACCTGCTCATCGCCTCCTCCCGCCCCGGCGGGCTGCCCGCCACCCTGCAGGGCATCTGGAACCGGCAGCTGCAGCCGCCGTGGAGCTCGAACTACACGCTGAACATCAACCTGCAGATGGCGTACTGGCCGGTGCACACCACGGCCCTGCCCGAGTGCGCCGAGCCCCTGCACGACTTCCTCGACGTGCTCGCCGCGCAGGGGACGCGCACCGCCGCAGCCGTCTACGGCGCCCGCGGCTGGGTCGCGCACCACAACTCCGACGCCTGGGGGCACAGCGCGGCCGTGGGCGACGGCGGCGGTGACGCCGCCTGGGCGAACTGGCCGATGGCCGGGCCGTGGCTGTGCACCCACCTGCTGGAGGCCGCCCGCTTCAGCACCGGCGAGCAGCGCCTGCTGCTGCTGCGCCGCGCCTGGCCGCTGCTGCGCGGCGCGGCGTCGTTCTGCCTCGACTGGATCGTGCGCGACGGCGCGGGCCGCGCCCTGACGAGCCCGTCGACGTCCCCGGAGAACCACTACGTCGCCGCCGACGGCGCCCCCGCGGCGGCCACGACGTCGACCACCGCGGACGTGGCCCTGCTGCACGCCCTGGCGGCCGGGTGCGCCGAGGCGGCCGCGGCGCTGGGCCGCGACGAGCCGTGGGTGGGCGAGCTGCTGGCGGCGACCGCCGCGCTGCCCCCGCACCGGGTGGACGCGCAGGGGCGGCTGGCGGAGTGGGCCGAGGACGTCGCCGACGCCGAACCGCACCACCGGCACGTCTCGCACCTGGTGGGGCTGTTCCCGCTGGACGCGGCGCAGCTGCGCGACCACGCGCAGCTGCGCGCGGCGGTGGCCCGCACCCTGGACCTGCGCGGGGCCGAGTCCACCGGGTGGTCGCTGGCGTGGAAACTGGCCCTGCGCGCGCGGCTGCGCCAGCCCGAGCACGCCGCCGAGCTGGTGCGGATGCTGCTGCGCCCCGCCGCCGGCGGCGCCGGGCACCGCGGCGGGGTGTACCCGAACCTGTGGTCGGCGCACCCGCCGTTCCAGCTGGACGGCAACCTCGGGTTCACCGCCGGGGTCGCGGAGCTGCTGCTGCAGAGCCGCTGGGAGGGGCCGGGCGCCCCGGTCCACCTGGACCTGCTGCCCGCGCTGCCCGCGGCGTGGCACCGCGGCGCGGTGCGCGGTCTGCGCGCCCGCGGCGGCGTCGCGGTGGACCTCACCTGGCGGGACGGGCGCCTGGTGTCCGCGTCGCTGCGGGCGCAGCAGGACACCGACGTGCTGGTGCGCCGCACCGGCGCCCCGGTGCTGCTGCGCTGCCCGGCCGGCGAGCCCGTCGAGGCCGCCGGCGCCCTCGGTGGGCCGCTCGCGGCGGGCTCCCCCGGCGCGAGCCACACCTAAGCTGCACCCGTACGAGGTGAGGAGGACCGCAGTGCCCACCATCAACGACGTCGCCGAGGCCGCCGGCGTCTCCGCCAGCACGGTGTCGTACGTCCTCAGCGGGAAGCGGTCGATCTCCGCCGCCACCCGCGCGCGGGTGGAGCGGGCCATCGAGCAGCTGGGGTACCGACCGCACGCGGGGGCGCGCGCCCTGGCGTCCAGCCGCACGAACGTGCTGGCGCTCATGGTGCCGCTGCGGCAGTCCGCCGACGTCAACGTCATCATGGATTTCGTGGGGGCGGTGGCGACGCGCGCCCGGCGCCACGACCACGACGTGCTGCTGCTCACCCAGGACGAGACGACGGGCCTGGAGCGCGTCACCGGTGGTTCCCTGGTGGACGCGCTCATCGTCATGGACATCGAGCTCGACGACCCGCGGGTGGACGTCCTGGCCCGGCTGGGCCGCCCGACCGTCCTGATCGGCGTGCCGCGCGACCCCAGGGGGCTGAGCTGCGTCGACTTCGACTTCGGGGGCGCGGTCGGCACGGCGGTGGAGCACCTCGCCGCCCTCGGCCACCGCGGCATCGGGTTCGTGGGTTCCTCCCCCGACGCCGTGGCCCGGCGCGCCGGCTACGCGGTGCGGGTGCGCGACGGGTTCCGCGCGGCGGTGGCCGCGGCCGGCGTGGCGGGTGCGATGAGCCCGGTGGAGGCGTCGCTGCCGGGTGCGCGCGCGGCGCTGGCCGCGGTGCGCGCCGAGGTCCCGGACCTGACCGGTCTGGTGGTGCACAACGAGGGCGCGCTGCCGTCGGTGCTGGCGGTGCTGGCCGAGGAGGGCACCCGGGTGCCGCAGGACGTGTCGGTGGTCTCCATCGAGGCCGCCGACGCCTCCCAGCACCTGCCCGGCCGGCCCACGTCGATCGACCTGCCCTCCCTCGAGGTGGGGACGGCGGCGGTGGACATGGTGATGGCGCGCCTGGAGGGGTCGGTGGCGCCGGAGACGAGGTTGGTGCCGGCGACCCTCACCGACCGCGGCACGACCGCCCCACCGCGGCGGGGCGGTCGTGCCGGGACGCGGCGGGTCAGCCCTTCACGGCGCCGATGAGCACGCCGGAGGCGAAGTGCCGCTGGATGAACGGGTAGACCACCAGGACCGGCACGATCGCGATGACGACGACGGCCATCTGCACCGCGAGGCTCGCGACCTGCCCGGAACCCACGTCGAGCTGACCGGGGACGTTGACGCCCTGCAGCACGAAGGACTGCAGCACCACCTGCAGCGGCATCTTGTCGAAGTCGTTGATGTAGAGGGTGGCGTTGAAGTAGGCGTTCCAGTAGCCGACGGCGTAGAAGAGCGAGATGACGGCCAGCACGGCCCGCGACATCGGCAGCACGATCTGCCCGAGGATCCGCCAGTCGCTGGCCCCGTCGATGCGCGCCGCCTCCAGGATGCCGGTGTCGATCCCCATGAAGAACCCGCGCAGCAGCAGGACGTTGAACGCCGAGACCGCGGTGGGCAGGACCAGCGACCACCAGCTGTTGATGAGGCCGAGGCTGCTCACGAGCAGGTAGGTCGGGATCATCCCGGCGCCGAAGAACATCGTGACGAGGAACGTGAAGAGGATGGCGCGGTGCCCGAGGGAGCCGGGCCGGGACAGGCCGTAGGCGGCGAGCACGGACACCAGCATGCTGAGCGCGGTGCCGACGGTGGTGACGCCGATGCTCACGAGCACGGCGCGGGTCACCACCCCGCCGCTGAGGACCTGCCGGTAGGCGTCGAGGGTCAGCTCCCCCGGCACGATGACGAGCCCACCGGCACGGGTGATGGTGGCCTGCGAGGACAGGCTGGTGAGGACGACCGTCCACAGCGGGACGAGGACGGCCGCGCAGATCGCCACGAGGGCGACGCCCTTGGCGGCCTTGCCGGCCGCGCCGGGTTCCTCGTCCCAGACCGGCCGGGAGGAGTTGCGCTGCCGCAGCTCCCCGGACACGAGGGGCCGCGTGAGGTCCGCGGGCGCGGGGCCGCTGCCGGCGACCCGTGCGGACCCGTCGACGGCCTGCTTCTCGGTGCTGCTCATGACCTCGAATACACCCCCTGCTCGCCGAAGAGGTGCGCGACCTTGTTGGCCGCGAGCACCAGCACCAGGCTGACGAGGCCCTTCACGAGGCCGGCCGCCGCCGCGTAGCTCCAGTCGCCGTTGCGCACGCCGCGGTAGTACACGAACGTGTCGAGGACCTCCGCGACGTCCTGGCCCACGGCGTCGCGCTGGAGGATGAGCTGCTCGAAGCCCACCGTCAGGGCGTCGCCCAGGCGCAGGATGAGCAGCAGGACGATGACGGACCTCAGCGCCGGCAGCGTGATGTGCCACATCCGCCGCCACCGGTTCGCACCGTCCATGGCGGCCGCCTCGTAGAGCGCGGGGTCCACGGCGGCCAGCGCGGCGAGGAACACGATGATGCCCCAGCCGGCGTCCTTCCAGACCGCCTGCGCGGTGACGAGGAAGAGGAACGCGTCGGGGTTGGTGACGATGTCGACCGGCTCGAACCCGGCCGAGCGCAGCAGGTGGTTGAGCAGCCCGGCACCGCCGAGGATCTGCTGGAAGATGGAGACGACGAGCACCCACGAGAAGAAGTGCGGCAGGTAGACGATCGACTGCACCGTCACCCGGACCCGCTTGCTGAGCACGCTGTTGAGCAGCAGCGCCAGC
>NZ_BAABIL010000289.1:0-2348 GCF_039542765.1 Kineococcus glutinatus | reverse complement strand
CGCCAGGTCCAGGAACCCGCGGCGCACCCGCACGTGGAACGCCAGGGGCTCCGCCTCCACCCGGTCCTCACCACCGCGCGCGGCGTCCCCGTGCCGGCGGGTGCGGGCCGCCGCCGGGTCCAGGTCCAGCACCACGGTCAGGTCCGGCAGCAGGCCCTGCGTCGCCCAGCGCGACAGCCGCTCCACGTCGGCGCGCTCCAGCGCGCGGCCGGCCCCCTGGTACGCCAGGGAGGAGTCCACGTAGCGGTCGCTCACCACCACCGCACCCCGCTGCAGCGCCGGGCGCACCACCTGCGCCACGTGCTGGGCCCGGTCCGCGGCGAACAGCAGCGCCTCGCTGCGCGGGTCCAGCGGCGCCGTCGAGGCCAGCAGCACCTGCCGCAGCGCCACACCGGCCGGGGTGCCGCCCGGCTCCCGGGTCAGCACGACCTCCAGCCCGAGCTCGGCGCCGATCCACTCCCGCAGCAGCCGCGCCTGCGTCGACTTGCCCGTGCCGTCGCCGCCCTCCAGCGCCACGAACACCCCCGGCCACCCCGGCCGGGCGGTGCAGCGCTCCCCGGCCGGCCGGCCGCGCTCGCGCCACGCGCGGGCCAGGTCCCGGCGCAGGGACGTGCCGGGCCGGTCGTCCATGTGCCGCAGCGCCAGCACGCCACCGGCCGTCAGCAGCAGCCCCGCCAGCGCGAACGTCAGCGCCGCGCCGTTGTACGTCAGCGCCACCCGCGGGTTGAAGTGCCAGGTGTGCTCCCCCAGCAGCGCCGCCAGCGCCGGGGCCGCCGCCATGACGAGCACCAGCACCACGCGGGTGACGGACCCGACGAAGGCGAACGTGCGCCCGCGCACCTCGTCGTCGGCCTCCAGCCCCAGCAGCGTCGAGCCCGTCACCCACGCCACGCCCGCGCAGGCGCCCATGCCGGCGCAGAACCCCGCGACGAGCACGATGTTGGGCACCAGGCCCACCAGCAGCAGGAACCCGCCCGCGGCGGTGAGCGCCAGGCCGAACAGGCGCCGCCGGGACAGCCCCGCCAGCAGCCGCGGCCCCGCCCACATCCCCACCGCCAGGCCCGACAGGACGGCCACGGCCAGCACCCCGAACCCCGGGTCGCCGGCCTTGAGGTCGCGCACCAGGGTGCGGGCCAGGCCGATGACGACACCACCGGCGGCGAAGGCGGCGAGCATCCCGCCGACGAGCCCGCGCAGCAGCCGGTTGCCGGCCACGAACCGCCAGCCGTCCACGACGTCGCGCCACAGCGAGGTGCGGGCTGCCCCCTCCGGGCGCGGGGCGCGCGGGGGGATGTCCAGGCGCCAGACGACGAGCGCGGCGACGAGGAAGGTCAGGGCGTCGGCGTAGAAGGCCAGCGACACCTGGCTGCCGGCGAGGGCGGGCACGACGTCGTCGAGCACCCCGGCGAGCAGGGTGAGCGCGACGAACACGACGCCGGCGACGGGTGCGGAGCCGTAGGTGGCGGCCAGGCTGACCTGGTTGGCCGCCTCCAGCTGCGAGCGCGGCACGAGGTTGGGGACCGTGGCGTCCTTGGCGGGGCCCCAGAACATCGCGACCAGCTCGATGAGGAGGGTCGCGACGAACAGCCAGGTCAGCGTCCCCACCAGCGGGATGGACGCGAAGAGGCCGAAGCGCAGCAGGTCGCCCACGACCATGGTGGCCCGGCGGTCGAGCCGGTCGGCGAGCGCGCCGGCGAGCGGGCCGAGCAGGGCGGCGGGGGCCACCTGGAGGATGATCACGGCGGAGACGGCGAGGTTCTGCCCGGCGTAGCCGCCGCCCGCCAGGCCCGCCGCCATGCCGATCTTGGCGAAGGTGCCGAGCCAGTCGCCGAAGCTGGACAGCGCCAGCGACAGCCACAGCCGCCGGAAGGCGCGGTTGGCCAGGACGGCCCGCAGGTCGTGGTCGGGTGCGACGTCCGCGCCACCCCCACCGGCTGGGGAGCCGGGCCGGCTGGCGGGAGGAACGCTCACCCGGTCAGGGTAGATGGCGTACCGGACAGACCAGGACGTCCGGCGGCGGCAGCGGCACCGGACGGGGTGGTGGGGGTGCGCCAGGAGGACGAGGCGTCGTTCGCCGCCTTCGCCGGGGCGGTGGCCCCGCGCCTGCGGCAGCTGGCCCTGGCGTGGTGGTGGGCCGCGCCACCGGGCGGCACCGACCCCGTCACCGACCCCGTGACCGGTCCCGACCACGTCACCGACCACGCCGACGGTCCTGACGACACCGGCGGGACGGCCGGTCCCGCCCGGTCGTCGGCCGCCGAGGCGGCGGAGGTGGCCGTGCGCGGCGCGCTCGCCGACGTCCGCGCCGCGTGGGGGCGCGAGGACGACGAGGCCGAACCCCTCGACCG
>NZ_BAABIL010000288.1:0-9498 GCF_039542765.1 Kineococcus glutinatus | reverse complement strand
GCCATCGCGGAGCCGGCACGGGGACTCGAACCCCGAACCGCCCGATTACAAGTCGGGTGCTGACCACCACCGCCGTGCTGGCCGCGGTCGTGGCGGTGGCGCCTGTCGTGGCGGTGCTGCTGGCCCGCGGCGGTGAGGAGGAGGCGGCATCGGGTGCGCCCGTGCCGGCGACCGCCACGGGCGCCGCGGGCGGCTACGTGCTGCCCGGGTCCCCGGCGGAGGGCGAGGCGCCCCGGCTGGACGTCTGGCTGGACTACCAGTGCCCCGTCTGCAAGCGGTTCGAGACCTCCTCCGGGGAGGCCCTCGTCGAGCTGGCCGGCAGCGGCAGCGCCCGCGTCGTCGTGCACACCCTCAGCTTCCTCGACACCGGCCTGGGCAACGACTCCTCCAGCCGCGCCGCGCAGGGCGCCGCCGCGGCCGCCGACCAGGGCCGCTTCGCGGAGTACACGCGCCAGGTGTACGCCCGCCAGCCGGAGCAGGAGGGCGACGGCTACACCGACGACGTCCTGCAGGAGGCCGCGGAGGCCGCCGGGGTGGGCGACGTCACCCGCTGGCGCGAGGCGCTGGACGCGGGCACCTACGCCGGCTTCGTGGAGGACGTGCAGGAGGCCATGCCCGATGAGGTCGAGGGCACCCCGACGGTGCAGCTCACCGCCGGCGGCAGCACCCGCGCCCTCGACACCACGACCCTGCTCGGCAGCGACGGCCCCGCCTACCTGCGCGAGCAGGTCGACGCGGCGAGCGCCTCGTGAGCGCGCTCGCCGCGGTCCTGCCCAGCCCCACCCAGGGCGTGTGGTACCTCGGGCCGCTGCCGGTGCGCGCCTACGCCCTGTGCATCATCGCGGGCATCGTCGTGGGCGTGGCGATCGCCGAGCGCCGCTGGCGCGCCAGGGGAGGGCGCCCGGGCCTCGTCGCCGACGTGGCGGTGTGGGCGGTGCCCTTCGGCATCGTGGGCGCCCGCATCTACCACGTCATCACCTCACCCGAGGCGTACTTCGGGGAGGGCGGGGACCCGGTGCGGGCCCTGTACGTGTGGCAGGGCGGCCTGGGTGTCTGGGGCGCGGTGGCGCTGGGCGCCGTGGGCGCCTGGATCGGCGCCCGCCGCGCCGGGTACCGGCTGGCCCCCCTCGCCTCGGCGATGGCGCCGGGGCTGCTGGTGGCGCAGGCGATCGGCCGCCTGGGCAACTGGTTCAACAACGAGCTCTACGGCCGCAGCACGGACCTGCCGTGGGCGCTGCGCATCCACGCGTGGGACGACGGCGCCGGCCGCGCCGTCCTGGGCGCCGACGGCGAGCCCGTCGTGCTCGGCACCTTCCACCCCACCTTCCTCTACGAGCTGCTGTGGTGCCTGGCGGCGGCCGCGGTGCTCGTGCGGGCCGAGCGGCGCTGGCACCTCGTCCAGGGCCAGACCTTCGCCCTGTACGTCGTGCTCTACACCGCGGGCCGCGTGTGGATCGAGGCGCTGCGCATCGACGAGGCCAACCGGGTGCTGGGCGTGCGCGTCAACGTCTGGGTGAGCGCTATCGTGCTCCTCGTCGCGCTGACCGCGCTCGTGCTGTCCCGTCGCCGCAACCCGGGCGGGCAGGAGGTCCTGGAACGCGACGCCCCGACCGCGACAGGCGCGGGGGCACCACCCGGCGTCGCGGGCACCCCGCACGCGCCGGCTGAAGCGGACGGCACCCCCCCTGCGGGTGGGGTCCCCCGTCACGACGTCGACTGAGACGTCCGCTCCGTTACAGTTGGGGAAACGCGGGCCAGCGCCGTCCTGCACCGGGTGTCCGTCGGGTCCACTTGACGGACACTCACCCTGAACCACTTCCTGTCCACCGAGGTCGCGAGACCTCTTCCGAGGACGGTGCACCCGGCATGGCTCCCACCGCACGGCCTTTCTCGACGCAGCCCGGTCCCCAGGGCCTGTACGACCCCCGCTCCGAGCACGACGCGTGCGGGGTCGCCTTCGTGGCGACCATGCGCGGCGAGG
Source organism: Kineococcus glutinatus (assembly GCF_039542765.1). Taxonomy (NCBI): domain Bacteria; kingdom Bacillati; phylum Actinomycetota; class Actinomycetes; order Kineosporiales; family Kineosporiaceae; genus Kineococcus; species Kineococcus glutinatus. The sequence continues at coordinate 7,517 of NZ_BAABIL010000288.1, read as the reverse complement.
CGGGGCACGACATCGTCGAGCACGCGCTGACGGCCCTGCGCAACCTCGACCACCGCGGCGCGGTGGGCGCGGAGGAGAACACCGGCGACGGCGCCGGCATCCTCACGCAGGTGCCCGACGCGTTCCTGCGGGAGGTCGTGCGCGAGGCCGGCGTCGAGCTGCCGCCGGCGGGCGGCTACGCCGTGGGCACCGCCTTCCTGCCCGCGGGGGAGGCCGAGCGCGCCGAGGCGGTCGCCGGCATCGAGGCCCTCGCCGCGGAGGAGGGCTGCACGGTCCTCACCTGGCGCGACGTCCCGGTGTCGCCGGACCTCGTCGGCAGCCAGGCGCGCGCCTGCATGCCGTTCTTCCGCCAGCTGTTCCTGGCCGGGCCGGCGGGCGAGGAGGGCGTCGTGCTGGACCGGCGCGCCTACGCGGTGCGCAAGCGCGCCGAGCGGGACCTGGGCGTGTACTTCCCCTCGCTGTCCAGCCGCACCCTGGTCTACAAGGGCATGCTCACCACCGGGCAGCTGGAGCCGTTCTACCCGGACCTGTCCGACCGCCGCTTCGCGACGGAGCTGGCGCTGGTGCACTCGCGCTTCTCCACCAACACCTTCCCCTCGTGGCCGCTGGCGCACCCCTTCCGGCTCATCGCCCACAACGGCGAGATCAACACCGTCAAGGGCAACCGCAACTGGATGGCGGCCCGCGAGAGCCAGCTGGAGACCGACCTCGTCCCCGGCGGCGTGCAGCGGCTCACCCCGATCTGCGCGACCCAGGGCTCGGACTCCGCCTCGTTCGACGAGGTGCTGGAGCTGCTGCACCTGTCGGGGCGCTCCCTGCCGCACGCGGTGCTCATGATGATCCCCGAGGCGTGGGAGAACCACACCGAGATGGACCCGGCCCGCCGGGCCTTCTACGAGTTCCACTCGATGTTCATGGAGCCCTGGGACGGGCCCGCCAGCGTCACCTTCACCGACGGCACCCTCATCGGCGCGGTCCTGGACCGCAACGGCCTGCGCCCCTCCCGCTACTGGGTGACCGACGAGGGCCTCGTGGTGCTCGCCAGCGAGGTGGGCGTCCTCGACCTCGACCCGGCCTCGGTCGTCACCCGCGGGCGCCTGCAGCCGGGCCGGATGTTCCTCGTCGACACCGCCGCCGGGCGCATCGTCGACGACGAGGAGATCAAGTCCGAGCTCGCCGCGCAGCACCCGTACGCGCAGTGGCTGGCCGACAACGTCGTGCGGATGCAGGACCTGCCCCCGCGCGAGCACGTGGTGCACACCCACGCCTCGGTGGTCCGCCGGCAGCAGACGTTCGGCTACACCGAGGAGGAGCTGCGCCTGCTGCTGGCGCCGATGGCCCGCAGCGGTGGCGAGGCGATCGGCTCGATGGGCTCGGACACGCCCATCGCGGTGCTGTCGCGGCGCCCGCGGCTGCTGTTCGACTACTTCACCCAGCTGTTCGCGCAGGTGACCAACCCGCCGCTGGACGCCATCCGCGAGGAGCTCGTCACCTCGCTGGTCACCACCACCGGTCCGCAGCAGAACCCGCTGTCGGCCACCCCGCAGCACGCCCGCCAGCTGGTGCTGCCGTTCCCGGTCATCGACAACGACGAGCTCGCCAAGGTCGTCCACATCGACCGGGACCGGAAGAACCCCGGCCGCACCACCCGCATCGTCAAGTCCCTCTACCGGGTGGCCGGTGGCGGCGCGGAGCTGGCCCGGCGCATCGAGGAGATCCGCGCGGAGGTCAGCTCCGCCGTGGCGGACGGGGCGGTCTTCGTCGTGCTCTCCGACCGGGACTCCACCGCGGAGCTGGCGCCGATCCCGTCGCTGCTCATCACCTCCGCGGTGCACCACCACCTGGTGCGCCAGAAGAACCGCACCCGGGTGGGCCTGGTCGTGGAGGCCGGTGACGTCCGCGAGGTGCACCACGTCGCGCTGCTCATCGGCTACGGCGCCGCGGCGGTCAACCCGTACCTGGCGATGGAGACGGTCGAGGACCTCGTCCGCGACGGCGTCATCACCGACGTGGACGCCGAGACGGCCGTGAAGAACCTCATCAAGGCCCTCGGCAAGGGCGTGCTGAAGGTCATGAGCAAGATGGGCATCTCCACGGTGGCCTCCTACCGCGGTGCCCAGGTGTTCGAGGCCCTGGGCCTGTCGCAGACCCTCGTCGACGAGTACTTCACCGCCACGACCTCCCGCCTGGGCGGCGTCGGCCTCGACGTCCTCGCCGAGGAGGTCGCCCGCCGCCACCGCGTCGCCTACCCGGTGGAGGGCCAGCACCAGGCCCACCGCCGGCTGGAGACGGGCGGGGAGTACCAGTGGCGCCGCGACGGCGAGCCGCACCTGTTCGACCCCGAGACCGTCTTCCGGCTGCAGCACGCCACCCGCTCGCGCAGCTACGACATCTTCAAGCAGTACACCCGCCGCGTCGACGAGCAGGCCGAGCGCCTCATGACGCTGCGCGGTCTGCTGCAGCTGCGCAAGGGGGTGCGCGAGCCCGTCGCCATCGACGAGGTCGAGCCCGTCAGCGCGATCGTCAAGCGGTTCTCCACGGGCGCGATGAGCTACGGCTCCATCAGCAAGGAGGCGCACGAGGTCCTCGCGATCGCGATGAACCGCCTCGGCGCGCGGTCCAACACGGGCGAGGGCGGTGAGGACGTCGAGCGCCTCCTCGACCCCGAGCGCAACAGCGCGATCAAGCAGATCGCCTCCGGGCGCTTCGGGGTGACCTCCAGCTACCTGGCGCACGCCACCGACCTGCAGATCAAGATGGCGCAGGGGGCCAAGCCGGGCGAGGGCGGCCAGCTGCCCGGGCACAAGGTGTACCCGAACATCGCCCGGACCCGGCACTCCACGCCGGGCGTCGGGCTGATCTCGCCGCCGCCGCACCACGACATCTACTCCATCGAGGACCTCGCCCAGCTCATCCACGACCTGAAGAACGCCAACCGCCACGCGCGGGTGCACGTGAAGCTGGTCTCCGAGGTGGGCGTGGGCACCGTCGCGGCCGGCGTGAGCAAGGCCAAGGCGGACGTGGTGCTCGTCTCCGGCCACGACGGCGGCACGGGCGCGGCGCCGCTGACCAGCCTCAAGCACGCCGGCGGCCCGTGGGAGCTCGGCCTGGCCGAGACGCAGCAGACGCTGCTGCTCAACGGTCTGCGCGACCGCATCAACGTGCAGGTGGACGGCCAGCTCAAGACGGGGCGCGACGTCGTCGTGGCCGCGCTGCTGGGCGCGGAGGAGTACGGCTTCGCCACCGCCCCGCTGGTGGTCGAGGGCTGCATCATGATGCGCGTGTGCCACCTGGACACCTGTCCGGTCGGCATCGCGACCCAGAACCCGGAGCTGCGCGCGCGCTTCGCCGGGCAGGCCGACCACGTCGTGGCGTTCTTCGAGTTCCTCGCGCAGGAGGTGCGCGAGTACCTCGCGGCCCTGGGCTTCCGCTCCCTCGACGAGGCGATCGGGCACGTGGAGGTGCTGGACTCCCGCCGCGCGGTGGACCACTGGAAGGCCGCCGGCCTGGACCTCGCGCCGGTCCTGGCCCGCCCGGAGCTTCCGGAGGGCACGGCGCTGCGCTGCACGGCGCAGCAGGACCACGGCCTGGAGAAGGCCCTGGACCACGTCCTCATCGAGCGCAGCCACGACGCGCTGGAGCACGGCACCCCCGTGAAGATCGAGCTGCCGGTGCGCAACGTGAACCGCACGGTCGGGGCGATGCTCGGCTACGAGGTCACCAGGCGCCACGGCGAGGACGGCCTGCCCGACGGCACGATCGACATCACCCTCACCGGTTCGGGCGGGCAGTCCCTGGGCGCCTTCCTGCCGCCGGGGGTGACGATCCGCCTGCTCGGCGACACCAACGACTACGTCGGCAAGGGCCTGTCCGGCGGGCGGGTCGTCGTGCGCCCGGACCGCTCCTGCGGCGACCGCGCCCGCAACATCATCGCGGGCAACGTCATCGGCTACGGCGCCACCCGCGGGGAGCTCTTCCTGCGCGGTGAGGTCGGCGAGCGGTTCTGCGTGCGCAACTCCGGGGCCACTGCGGTGGTGGAGGGCGTGGGCGACCACGCGCTGGAGTACATGACCGGCGGCGAGGTCGTCATCCTCGGCCGCACCGGCCGCAACGTGGCCGCGGGCATGTCCGGCGGGCTGGCGCACGTCCTGGACCTCAAGGAGCACCGCGTCAACCAGCAGATGGTGGACCTGCAGCCCCTCGACGACGCCGCGGCCGCGCGGGTGCACGACCTGCTCGTGGCCCACAAGGAGCACACCGGCTCGGTCGTCGCCGCCAAGCTGCTGGCCGACTGGGGTGCCGCGCGCCAGCGCTTCACCACGGTCGTGCCGCGCGACTACCGCCGCGTCCTCGAGGTGCGCGCCGCGGCCGCCGCCGACGGCCTGGCGCCCGACGACGACGCGGTCCTCACCCGCATCATGGAGGCTTCGCATGGTTGACAACCGGGGGTTCCTGAAGGTCCGCGAGCGCCAGACCCCGCCGCGGCGCCCGGTGCCGCTGCGCCTGATGGACTGGCGCGAGGTGTACGAGCGGCAGGACTCGGCGACGCTGCGCCGGCAGGCGGGTCGCTGCATGGACTGCGGCATCCCGTTCTGCCACAACGCGTGCCCGCTGGGGAACCTCATCCCCGAGTGGAACGACCTCGTGCTGCGCGGGGACATGCAGGAGGCCTCCGAGCGGCTGCACGCGACGAACAACTTCCCCGAGTTCACCGGGAAGCTGTGCCCGGCGCCGTGCGAGTCGGCGTGCGTGCTCGGCATCAACCAGCCGGCCGTCACGATCAAGCAGGTGGAGGAGGCCATCGCCGAGAGCGCGGTGGACCACGGCTGGCTGGAGCCGCGCCCGCCGGAGCGCCTCACCGGCAGGACGGTGGCGGTCGTGGGGTCCGGGCCGGCCGGCCTGGCCGCCGCCCAGCAGCTCACCCGGGCCGGGCACACCGTCGCGGTGTTCGAGCGCGCCGACAAGATCGGCGGGCTGATGCGCTACGGCATCCCCGAGTTCAAGATGGAGCGCGCCGTCCTGGACCGCCGCCTGGCGCAGATGGAGGCGGAGGGCACCCGCTTCCGCCCGGGCGTGGAGATCGGCGTGGACATCACCGGTGAGGCGCTGCGCGAGCGCTACGACGCCGTCGTGGTGGCCGTCGGTGCCACGCAGTGGCGCGACGTGGACTTCCCCGGCCGCGAGCTGGCCGGGATCCACCAGGCGATGGAGTACCTGCCCCCCACCAACCGCATCGCGGTGGGGGAGCAGGACGTGCCCGGCCTCATCGACGCCGCGGGCCTGGACGTCGTCATCATCGGCGGCGGCGACACCGGTTCGGACTGCTACGGCACGGCGCTGCGGCAGGGCGCGCGCTCGGTGACGCAGCTGGACATCTACCCGCGTGCCGCGGACGAGCGCGCCGGCAACGAGCCGTGGCCGACGATGCCGAAGGTGTTCTCGGTGTCCTCCTCCCACGAGGAGGGCGGCGACCGGGTGTTCTCCGCGAGCACCACCCGGTTCGTGGGGGAGGACGGCCGCGTCAGCGGCGTCGAGGTGGTGGAGGTCCGCAAGGTCGAGGGGCGCTGGACGCCGGTGGAGGGCACCGAGCGGGTGCTGCCGGCGCAGCTGGTCCTGCTGGCCATCGGCTTCACCGGCCCCGAGGCGGGCCCGGCGCTGCAGCAGCTCGGGCTGGAGACCAACGAGCGCAGCCACCTCGTGCGCGACTCCCGCTACGCCACCGGGGTGCCGGGGGTGTTCGTCGCAGGCGACGCCGGGCGCGGGCAGTCGCTCATCGTGTGGGCCATCGCCGAGGGGCGCGCCTGCGCCGCGGCGGTCGACGAGCACCTCATGGGCTCCACGCAGCTGCCGTTCCCGCTCGACGCGCACGCCAGGCCGCTGACGGTCTGAGCCGCCCCCGCCGCGGGGGCGGCGGTGCGCCGGGGCACCGGAGGGGACCTGCCCCTCCGGTGCCCCGGCGCACCCGCACGCCGGGCCGCCGCGGCGTCCCGTCCGGCGCCCGCCCCCCGCTGCGGGACGTGGACCCCATAGGCTCGTGGCCATGCGCAGAGCGAAGATCGTCTGCACGCTCGGGCCGGCGGTCGCCGGTCAGGAGCGTCTCCAGGCGCTGATCACCGCGGGGATGAACGTCGCGCGGATGAACCTCAGTCACGGCTCCCACGCGGAGCACTCGACGAACTACGCCGACGTGCGCGCCGCCAGCCGCGCCGCGGGCCGGCCCGTCGCCGTGCTCGCCGACCTGCAGGGTCCCAAGATCCGCCTCGGGAAGTTCGAGGACGGCCCGCACGCCCTCGCCGTGGGCGACCGCTTCACGATCACCACCGAGGAGGTGCCCGGCACGAGGGAGCTGTGCTCCACGACCTACAAGGGCCTGCCGGGCGACGTCGCCGCCGGCGACCGCATCCTCATCGACGACGGCCGCGTGGGCCTGCGCGTGCTGGAGGTGGACGGCCCGCGGGTCGTCACCGAGTGCGAGGTCCCCGGTCCGGTCTCCAACAACAAGGGCATCAACCTGCCCGGTGTGGCCGTCAGCGTCCCGGCCCTGTCGGAGAAGGACAAGGAGGACCTGCGCTTCGCGCTGGGCCTGGGCGTGGACCTCGTGGCCCTGTCCTTCGTGCGCAACGCCGCCGACGCCGCCGACGTCCGCAAAATCATGGACGAGGTGGGCGTCACGGTCCCGGTCATCGCCAAGGTGGAGAAGCCGCAGGCGGTGGAGAACCTCCGCGAGGTGGTCGCGGCCTTCGACGGCATCATGGTGGCGCGCGGCGACCTCGGCGTGGAGCTGCCGCTGGAGGAGGTCCCGCTGGTGCAGAAGCGGGCCATCGAGCTGTGCCGGCGCCAGGCCAAGCCCGTCATCGTCGCCACCCAGATGCTCGAGTCGATGATCACCGCGCCGCGGCCGACGCGCGCGGAGGCCTCCGACTGCGCCAACGCCGTGCTCGACGGCGCGGACGCGCTGATGCTCTCCGGCGAGACGAGCGTGGGCTCGTTCCCCCTGGAGGCCGTGCGGACGATGTCGCGGATCATCGAGAACACCGAGACGCACGGCGCCGACCGCATCGCCCCCCTCGGCAGCACCCCGCACACCAAGGGCGGGGCCGTGACGGCGGCGGCGATGAGCATCGGCGAGGTGCTCGAGGCGAAGTTCCTCGTCACCTTCACCACGACGGGCGACTCCGCCCGGCGCGTGTCGCGGCTGCGCCCGCGCATCCCCCTGCTGGCGTTCACGCCGCACGAGCCGGTGCAGCGGCGGCTGCAGCTGAGCTGGGGCATCGAGACCTTCCTCGGTCCGATGGTCAAGCACACCGACGACATGGTCCGGCAGGTGGAGACCCTGCTGCTGGAGTACGGCCGCTGCGCCGAGGGCGACCTCGTCGTCATCGTCGCCGGCTCCCCGCCCGGCATCGCCGGCTCCACCAACGCCGTGCGGGTGCACCGCATCGGTGACGCGGTCAACGCCGCGGCCCCCGGTTACGCCGACTGAGCCGCGCTCGCGCCGCCGCGGGTGGCGCCGGCCG
>NZ_BAABIL010000287.1:0-6673 GCF_039542765.1 Kineococcus glutinatus | reverse complement strand
CGCGCTGCTGCTCGCCGCCGGACAGCTCGTGCGGGCGCCGCTTGCCCTTGCCCTCCAGGCTGCTGGGCACCGACGTGCGCTGCCTGTACGCCTTCCTGACCACCGCCGACCGCGAGCTCGTCGAGCACGCCACCGGCGAGGACGTCGGCGGCGACGCGGCCGAGGCGCCCGTCGTCGCGTTCGCGCTGCACATCGCGCGCGACCGCGAGGCGGAGGTCCTCAAGCCCAACCAGGAGGTGACGATCCGGTACCTCTACGAGTCGGCGCGCCGCTACCAGGAGGCCGGGATCGAGGACCACCCCTTCACCGGCGAGGTGATGGAGCGGGCCCTGGAGTACCTGGCGATGAACTCCGCCGGCGTCGTCGACGTCACCGTCTGAGCGGCCCCGCACCGCCCGCACCGCGGCGCCCAGCCCCCGCGCTCAGCCCTCCGCGCCCGCCTCCGCCCACACCGTGCGGTCCACCGGCTCCAGGTCCGCCGGCTGCACGCTCGTCGACGGGAAGTCGTCCAGGGCGCCGGAGGCGTGGCGGTCCCAGTCGGAGAACGTCAGGTCGCTCTGCAGGTAGACCGCCAGCAGCCGGGTCAGCGCCACCAGCCCGTCGATGTGGGTGCGCTCGTGCCCGTGGCTGGACTCCACCCCGAAGCCGAGCAGCGCCGCCCGCGCCTCCACCCCGGCCTCCAGGGCCGGCGCCACGTCGGAGCGGTAGTGCCGGTACACGTCGCGGCGCACCGGGATGCCGTGCTCGTCGGCCAGGGCGTGGATGCGGCGGGAGAGGTGGTAGTCGAAGGGGCCCGTCATGTCGAGCATGCCGATGTTGGCGGTCTCCTCCCGCGAGGACTGCCCCGGCGCGACGACCGCGTTGTCCACCGCCACCATCTCCGCCAGGTCCGGGGCCAGGCCGTGGGTGGCGCCGAAGCCGACCTCCTCGCCGATCGTGACCAGCAGCTGGGCGGTCACCGCCACGGTGGCGCGCGCGTCCACGATCGCCTTGACCGCGGCCAGGCAGCAGGCCAGCCCCGCCTTGTCGTCGAGGTGGCGGGACTTCACGTAACCGCCGCGCGTCACCTGCGGGCTGGCGTCCAGCGCCACGAAGTCGCCGACGGAGATGCCCAGCTCCAGCAGGTCGCGGACGGTCTCCACGGGCTCGTCGACGCGGACCTCCACCTGGTCCCAGCCCACGCCCTGGGTGTCGATCTCGTCGCCGTAGGTGTGCCCGCTGCTCTTCAGCGGCAGCACGGTGCCCGTGTAGACGCGGTCGGGGTCGTCGGTGAAGACCGTGACGTGGGCGCCCTCGGAGAAGCGGGCGCTGTGGCTGCCGACGGGGACGACCTCCAGGCGGCCGTTGTCCTGCAGCCGCTTGACCATGCAGCCGATCGTGTCCGCGTGGACCATGACGGCGCGGCGCACCGCGCCCGCCCCGCCACCGATGGTCGCGCGCAGGATGCCGCGGCGGGTCAGGTCGAACGGGATGCCCAGCTCGGAGATGCGCTCCCCGACGTACTGCATGACGCCGTCGGTGCGCCCCGACGGGCTGGGCGTGCGCAACAGCTCCAGCAGCACCGTCTGCAGGTACTCCCGGTCCACGGGGACGTCCCGCGGCTGCGCCCCGCCCGACCCCGCCGCCCCGGAACCACCGGACCGCACCACCCGCTGCTGCGCCACCACGACGCTCCTCCCGCTCGTCCGCCCGCGCCCCGCGGGCCCGGTCGCTCCTGAGATCGTCGCGCACTCCGGGCCGCGATGACCTGCCGGGGCGGCGGGCGGTGGTCGGCCGCACCGCGACGGGTCAGGGCGCCCCGCCCACCCGCAGCAGCTCGCGGGTCTCGGGGAAGAGCAGGTCCACGAACCGCTGCGCCGTGGGGCGCGGCTCGTGGTTGGCCAGGCCCGGGCGCTCGTTGGCCTCGATGAGCACGTGCTCGGCGCCGGCCGGGTCCGGCACCAGGAAGTCCAGCCCCGTCACCGGGATGCCGATCGCCCGGCTGGCCGCCACCGCCGCGCGCGCCACCTCCGGGTGCAGCTCGTCGGTGACGTCGTCCAGCGTGCCGCCGGTGTGCAGGTTCGCCGTGCGCCGCACCCGCAGCTCCTGCCCGCGGGGCAGCACGTCGTCCAGGGAGTACCCGGCGGCGCGGACCACCGCCTCGGTGGTGGCGTCCAGCGGCACGCTGGACTCCCCGTGCGTGGCGGCCTGCCGGCGGGCGCTGAGCTGCTGCACCAGGCGGCGCACCGGGTCGTGGCCGTTGCCGACGACCGTCGCGGGCCGGCGCACCGCGGCGGCCACCACCTCGTGGTCGATGACGACGACGCGCAGGTCGTCGCCGGCCACCAGCTCCTCCACGAGCACGTCGGGGCAGTGCCGCGCCGCCTCCGCCACCGCCGCGGCGAGCTCGCCGGCCGCCACCCCGACGCTGATGCCCTTGCCCTGCTCCCCGCGGGCCGGCTTGACGACCACCGGACCCGTCTCGGCCACCAGCCGCTGCGCGGCGGCCAGCCCGTCCCCGTCGCCGGCGCCGGACAGCTCCACCCCCCGCGGCACCCGCAGCCCCGCCCCGGCCAGCAGCCGGCGCGTGACGCGCTTGTCGTCGCAGCGGCTCATCGCCACCGCGCTCGTCAGCTCCGACAGCGACTCGCGGGTCAGGATCCGCCGCCCCGCGAACGACAGCCGCATCTCCCCCGAGGGCACGTCCGTCACCTGCACGCGGATCCCGCGGCGCAGCGCCTCCTCCGCGACGATCCGGGCGTACGGGTTGAGGTCGTCCACCCCGTCCGGCCGCGGGGCGAACAGCGGCTGGTTGATGGGGTTCTTCCGCTTCACCACCACCGGCGGGGACGGGGCGAACCCCAGCCTGCGGTACAGCGCGATCGCGCCGGTGTTGGTGTGCAGCACCGACAGGTCCAGGTGGCTGCGGCCGCGGCCGATGTAGCGCTCGGCCAGGACCCGCACGAGCGCCTCACCGGTGCCGCGCGGCGCCGACGTCGGATCCGCCGCCAGGCACCACAGGCTGCTGCCGTTCTCCGGGTCCTCGAAGGCCAGCAGGTGGTCCACCCCGGTGACCGTGCCCACGACGGCGTCGGTGCGCGGGTCGATCGCCACCAGGTAGGTGAACGTGCGGGTGCGGTGGTTGGCCCACATGACCTCCACGTCGGAGGGCACCATCCCGCACGCGGCGTAGATGCGGTTGACCTCCTCCAGCTCCGCGCGGGAGCGCACCATCCGCACGAACACGTCCGCGTTGCGGTCCCGCGGCGGGCGGTACTGCGCCAGCTGCAGGCGGAACGTGTAGGAGGGGTCCACGAACAGCTCGTGCGGGGCCGTGCCCACCAGCACCTGCGGGTCGCGCACGTAGATGGCGATGTCCCGCTCCCCGCTCTCCTCCGCCCGCAGCGCGTCGACGATGTCGCGGGAGTCGGCGAACGTCTGCCCGAACACCAGCCGGCCCCAGCCCATGTCGAGGACGACGTCGCGGCCCATCCCCCGCAGCAGGTGCGCCGGCGGGGGTTGCCAGGCGCGGGTGGACAGCTGCGGCGCCGCCTCGTGCCGGTGCCGGCGCAGACCGGCGACGCCGGCGCGCCCCCGCCGGCCCATCAGCGGATCCCGTGCTGCTGCAGCCACATCTCCAGCAGCCCGAGCTGCCAGAGCTTGTTGCCGCGCAGCGGTGTCAGCTCCGCGTTGGGCTCGCGCAGCAGCTGCGCGACGTACTCCGGGCGGAACAACCCCCGGGCGCGGGCGTCCTCGGCGGACAGGGCGTCGCGGACCACGTCGAGGACCTTGCCCTGCAGGTGGGTGATCGCCGGCACGGGGAAGTAGCCCTTGGGCCGGTCGATGACCTCGGCGGGGATGATGCGCCGCCCGACCCGCTTGAGGACCCCCTTGCCGCCCTCGGCGAGCTTGAGCTCCGGCGGCACCGCCGCGGCCAGCTCCACCAGGTCGTGGTCGAGGAACGGCACCCGGGCCTCCAGGCCCCAGGCCATCGTGGTGTTGTCGACCCGCTTGACGGGGTCGTCGACCAGCATCACCTCGGTGTCCAGCCGCAGCGCGGCGTCGACGGCCGTCTCGGCGCCCGGGCGGGCGAAGTGCGCGGCCACGAAGTCGCGGGAGACGTCGCGGTCGGCCAGCCACCCCGGCGCCAGCACCCGCGACAGCTGCGCGTGGTCGCGGTCGAAGAAGGCGCGCGCGTAGGCGTCCACGGCCTCCTCCCGGCCGACCCCCGCCAGCGGCGGGTACCAGTGGTAGCCGGCGAAGACCTCGTCGGCGCCCTGCCCGGACTGCACGACGGAGATGTCGCGGGACACCTCCCGCGAGAGCAGGTCGAAGGCGACCACGTCGTGGCTGACCATCGGCTCGTGCATGATCCCCACGGCGTGGTCCAGGGCGCCGACCAGCTCGTCGCCGGTGACGCGGATGCGGTGGTGGTCGGTGGCGTAGCGCTCGGCGATGACGTCGGAGTAGGCGAACTCGTCGCCCTCGCGCCCGCCCACGGACTCGAAGCCGATGCTGAAGGTGGCCAGGCCGGACTGCCCGGCCTCGGCGAGCAGGCCGACGATGAGGCTGGAGTCCAGCCCGCCGGACAGCAGCACCCCCACCGGCACGTCGGCCACGGTGCGCCGGCGCACGGCGGTGCGCAGCGCCTCCAGCACGGCGTCCTCCCAGTCGCGCTCGGAGTACGCGGCGAACTCCGCCCGGCGGGTGTGCGAGGGCTCCCACCACCGGTGCTCGCGGCTGCGCCCGTCGGCCTCCACCACGCGCATCGTGGCCGGCGGCAGCTTGCGCACGCCCTTGACGATCGTCAGCGGCGCGGGCACCACCGCGTGCCAGCTCAGGTAGTGGTGCAGCGCCTCGGGGTCGATGGTGGTGTCGACGTCCCCGGCGGCCACCAGCGCGGGCAGGCTGGAGGCGAACCGCAGCCGGCCGGGGGTCTCGGCCAGGTACAGCGGCTTGATCCCCAGCCGGTCGCGCACCAGCACCACGCGGCCGGAGTCGCGCTCGTGCAGCACCACGGCGAACATCCCGACGAGGTGGTCCACGAAGGACTCCCCCCAGCGGTGGTACGCCTTGAGGATCACCTCGGTGTCGCTGTGGCCGGCGAACCGGTAGCCGTGCCCGAGCAGCTCCTCGCGCAGCTCCCGGTAGTTGTAGATGCAGCCGTTGAAGACGCCGGTGAGGCCCAGCTCGAGGTCGTGCATGGGCTGGGCGCCGCACTCGGACAGGTCGATGATCGACAGCCGCCGGTGCCCGAAGGCGATGCGGCCCTGCGCCCAGGTGCCCTGCCCGTCCGGGCCGCGCGGGGCCAGGACCTCGGACATCCGCTGCACCGCCGCGACGTCCGCCGCCCGCCCGTCGAAGGTGATCTCACCGCAGAGTCCGCACATGGCAGGACATCCAACCGCCGTCCGCCGCCCGCCGCAGCCGGAGGAGGCCCGGGTCACAGGGAGTTCACACGCCGCGGCGCGGCTGTGAGCTCACAGGTCGGTGAACGACAGCCCCTCGCCGCCGAGGACGTGGGCGTGCACGTGGAACACCGTCTGCCCCACCGCGGCACCGGTGTTGAACACCAGGCGGAACTGCCCGCCGCACTCGGCGTCGGCGATGCGCTGGGCGACGGCGACCACGTGGGCCAGCGTCTGCGGCGACGCCGCCGCCAGCGCGGTCACGTCGGGGTAGCGGGTGCGCGGCACGACGAGGACGTGGGTGGCGGCCTTGGGGGCGATGTCGCGGAAGGCGACGACGACGTCGTCGCTGTGCACCACGTCGGCCGGCACCTCCCCCGCGATGATCCGCAGGAACAGGTCCTCCTCGCGCGGCGCCTCGCTCATGGGGGTCACGCTAGCGACCCGGCCGGTGCCCGGCCCGGGCACCGGCGTCCGGTTGGATGGCCGCCGTGCAGCCGACGACGACAGCCCCGCCCGAACCCGGTGCGCCCCGCGTGTCAACCGGCGACCCCGCCGGCCCGTGGAACCGACGTGACAGCGGTGCGTGCGGCGGCGGTGGGCGGGACGGGGGTGGCGGGCGTGCTCGATGACGTGCGCCCCGTGGCGCCCCAGGACGACGACCCGCGGACGTGGGACGCCGACGACGCCGTGAGCGCCCTCTACGCCGCGCACTGGCGCCGGCTCGTGGGGCTGGCCGTGCTGCTGGTGCACGACCGGGCCAGCGCGGAGGAGTGCGTCCAGGACGCCTTCGTCGCGCTGCACCCCCGCTGGCGCCGCCTCGCCGAGCCCGACCGCGCGCTGGCCTACCTGCGCCAGAGCGTCGTCAACCGCGCCCGCGACGTGCTGCGCCACCGCGAGGTGGTGGCCCGCCGCCGGCCGCTGCCCGACCCGGAGCCGGAGGGCCCCGAGGAGCTGGCGGTGCGCTCCGCCGAGCACCGCCTCGTCCTCGCCGCCCTCGACGCCCTGCCGCTGCGCCAGCGCGAGGTGCTCGTGCTGCGCTACTCCGCCGAGCTGTCCGAGGCGGAGATCGCCACCGCGCTGGGCATCAGCCGCGGCGCCGTCAAGACGCACGCCTCCCGGGGGATGGCCGCGCTGCGCGCCACCGTCGGGCAGGACCTGCCCACCCCGCAGCGCCCACCGGCCCTGCAGCACCCACCCACCGGGTCCCGCACCCGCCGCCAGGAGGAGCGCCCGTGACCGGCGACCACCGCACCGACGACCACGCCGGCGACCACCGCGACGAC
>NZ_BAABIL010000286.1:0-1829 GCF_039542765.1 Kineococcus glutinatus | reverse complement strand
CCGGGACGCGGCGGGCGGGGCGGGGCACGGCGCCACTGTAGGCGGCGGCGCCCGGGGGGCCGGGGGCGGTCGGCCCGCCGCCCAGCGCGCACCCAGCGGACGCCGAGGTGCGCCTGCCATCCTCCTGGGGTGGACACCCCAGCCGACCGGACCGCCGCCGAGGAGCCCGCCGTGCCGGCCGGGGTGCGGGTCGTGGTCAACGCGCGCGCCGGTTCCTCCCGGGCCGACGTGGTGCGGGCGGTGGTGCGGGAGCTGGAGACCGTCGCGCCCGTCGACCTGCAGGCGACCACCGGGGTGGCGGACCTGCGCGAGGCGCTGCTGGGGGCGGGGGAGCGCCGCATCGTCCTGCTCGGCGGCGACGGCTCGGTGCACACCGCGCTGCGCGAGCTGCGCCGGGCGGGGGCCGCGCGGGCCGTGGGACCCATCGGCCTGGTGCCGCTGGGCACCGGCAACGACCTGGCCCGCTCGCTGCACCTGCCGCTGGACCCGGTGGCCGCGGCGCGGGTGGCCGTGCGGGGCAGGCCGCGCGACGTGGAGCTCGCCGTGGACGACTCCGGCGGCGTCGTCGTCAACACCGCGCACGTCGGCATCGGCGCCGCGGCCACCGCGAGCGCGGCGCGCTTCAAGCGGCGCATGGGCCCCCTCGCCTACCCGGTCGGCGCGGTGCTGGCCGGGGCGCGGCCGGACGCGGGTTTCGCGCTGCGCGTCGTCGTCGACGGGCGGGTGGTCGCCGACGGGACACCCGTCCTCATGGCCGGCATCGGCCTCGGCGGCACCATCGCCGGCGGGGTGCCGTTCGTGCCGGACGCCGACCCGCACGACGGCGTCCTCGACGTGGTGGTGTCCACCTCCACGGGCCCGGTGGCCCGGGTGGGTTTCGCCGTCGGGCTGCGCCAGGGCCTGCACACGGCGCGGCAGGACGTGCGCACCGACTCCGGGCGCGTCGTGGAGATCACCGCCGAGCGGGGCCGGGCGTTCCGGGTCAACGCCGACGGGGAGGTCTCCGAGCCCGTGCGCCGGGTGCGCTGGACGGCAGAACCCGCCGCCTGGCAGGCCCTCTGCCCCTGAGGGCTCCCGTCAGGGCCGGGGGTCCCGTCAGGGCCGGGGGTCCCGTCAGGGGGTGCGCCCGCCCACGGTGCCCTCCACGGCGAGCACCTGGAAGCGGGCGAACAGCTCCTCGGCGTACCAGCGCTCCGCGGCGGTGCGGCGCACCACCTCCAGGTGCGGGCTGCGCCGGTGCGCGAACTGCCGCAGCGCGCCGTCGTCGCTCCACAGCGAGAACGTGCCCTGCAACCCGACGGGTGCCTCGCCGATGCCCACGGCCAGCCGCAGCCCGGGGGCCCGCTGCAGGTCCGCGGCCACCGGCGGCACCGCCCGGTAGAACGCCGCGGCGCGCAGCGCGCGCAGCCGTGCCCGGGTGATGGAGGCCACCGGTCCCGCGCAGCGCGTGCGGCCGGGCCCCCCGAACGGCGCCGCACCCGACCACGTGCCGCGGCTGGACAGCGGCCGCATCCGCACCACGAGGCGCTCGGCGGCGAGCTCCCCCCAGGCCCGCACGGTGCGCCCGGTCTCGAAGGCGTCGGCGTCGGCCGCGGAGTCCCAGGCCACGAGCAGCGCCCAGCGGTGGGGGTCGGCGTCGGCGACGGAGAACGTGCGGCCCGACCCCGTGCCCAGCAGCTTGGCGAAACGCACCCCCGGGGCGCGGGCGAGGTGGCGCCGGTCCAGCGCCATCCGCGCCGCCGCGGCGGGCACCGCCCGGGTCGGCACCCCCCACAGGTGCAGCGTGACGAGTCCGGGAGGGGTGCTCACGTGCGCCGACCCTACGAGGG
>NZ_BAABIL010000285.1:0-6237 GCF_039542765.1 Kineococcus glutinatus | reverse complement strand
TCACCGCGCCAGCACGCGGTCCTCTGCTACCTGTCGCAGGGGTTGACGGCCGCGGCGATCGCACACCGCCTGGGCATCAGCCCCCGCACGGTGCACAAGCACCTGGAGAACCTGTACCGGGCCCTGGGCGCGGCGGACCGGCTGGACGCCGTGCTCAGGGCCCAGGGCATGGGCCTGCTGCCCGTCCTGCAGGGCTGCGAGCAGCTGGCCGGCGGCTGAGGCGCGGGGGCGCCGCGCCAGGCCGGCTCGACGCCACGCCAGGCCGGCTCGACGCCACGCCAGGCCGGCTCGACGCCCCGCCAGGCCGGCCCGACGCCCCGTCAGGCCGGCTCGACGCCGAACGCCCGGGCCAGCACCTCGATGCGGCGGGCCCGCCCGATGCGGGGCAGGTCGCTGCCGTCGCGGACGATGCGGCCGGCCTCCTCGAAGGCGCGCAGCACGTCGCGGGCCCAGGCCACGTCGGTGCCCGTGGGGCTCATGACCTCGTTGATGACGGGGGCCTGGTTGGAGTCCAGGCACAGCTTGCCCGTCATGCCCAGGGACACCGCCACCGCGGACTGCTCGCGCAGCTCCGGCAGGCCGCCGCCGACGGTGGGGCCGTCGACCGGCCCGGGCAGGTCGCCGATGCGGCTGGCGGTGACGAGCCGGGAGCGGGGGTAGGCCATCGCGAGGGCGTCGGCGCTGGCGCCGGTGTCGCGGCGGTAGTCCCCGGAGCCGAACGCCAGGCGGAAGGTGCCGCGGGCGCAGGCGATGTCGCGGGCCTCCTCGATGCCGAGGGCGGACTCCACGAGCGCCAGCACGGGGGTGGACCCGCCCAGCGCGTCGGCGGTGTCGCTGACCTGCTCGCCGCTCTCGGTCTTGGCGAGCATGACGCCCACGAGGCCGGGGACGCCCCTGAGCCGGTCCACGTCGTCCTGCCAGTGCGGGGAGGTGCGGTCGTTGATGCGCACCCAGCCCCGCCCGCCGGTGCTGAGCCAGGCGATGACGTCGGCGCGCGCGGCGTCCTTGCGGCTGGGGTCGACGGCGTCCTCGACGTCGAGCACCACCGCGTCGGTGCGGGAGGCGCGGGCGGCGTCGAAGCGCTCGGGCGTGGTGGCGGGCACGAGGAGCCACGTGCGCGCGAAGCGGGGTTCCACGACGTGGCGGCGGGCGCCCCCGGCGGGCGCCGGGGCGTCGGACGTGGGTTCGGTGGTCATGACGACCTTCCGTGGGAGGCGGGTGGGACGGCGCGACCGGCGCACCGCCGGCCGGGGGCCGGCTGCTCGGCGCCGTCCTCGGTGACGGCACGCGGACGTCCGGAACGCACCCTGCGACCCTAGCCGCCGCCCGCGCGGCGACCGGACCGGCAGCGGCGTGGCCTCGCCCACACGAGGAGCCCGCACGGGCGGCCGGGGACGGCCGCTCCCGGCTGCCGCCGCCGGGCGCCGGTGCCACGCTGGCGTGGTGGACCAGCCCGCCGCCCGCGCCGCCACCGGGACCCGCCGGGGCACCCTCGACCTGTGGGAGCTGCTCGGGGAGGAGCTGCCGGCCCCGGCGGCCCCGGCCTCGGCCGGGGAGCTGCTGTGGCGGGAGTTCAGCGCGCACCACCGCTGGTACAGCCGGGCCGCCCGGCGCAACCGGGTGGCCTACCAGGTGTTCAAGGTCGCCGCGCTCGTCGTGGGTGCGGTGGTGCCCGTGCTGGCCGCCACCGGCGCCCGGCCGTGGCTGACGGCGACCGTGGCCGCGGCGGTGGTGGCGTGCGAGGCGCTCCAGCAGCTGTTCCAGTTCCACGAGAACTGGATCTCCTACCGCACGGCGGCCGAGCAGCTGCGGCAGGAGGGCTTCGGCTACGCCGCGCACGTCGCCCCGTACGACGACCCCGCCACCCGCGACGCCCGGCTGGCCCAGGTGATGCGGGAGACGACGAGCGGGGAGGGCGCGCGCTGGGTCCGCACCGCCCGGCGCCCGCCCGCCGGGCCGGGCACCCCGTCCACCTCGCCCTGACGGCCGCGGGGGCTCAGCCCGCCGCCTCCCGCGCGCCCCGGTCGCGGGCGCGCTTGGCCCGGGCCTTGGCGATGCTGCCGCAGCTGCGGCCGCTCGCGTCGCCGCGCACCATCCGGCACCACGTCCGGCTGGCGTTGCGGCTGGTGTCGTAGAACGCGTGCGCGCAGTCCGGGCAGGCCCGCAACCGGTACCACGTGCCGTCGGCGACGGCGTCGACGACGCGGGCGAGCAGCTCGGCCGCGGCGCCGGGGTGCTGCGGGACGAGCCGCACCGGCGCGTCGCCGTCGGCCTGCAACCGGGGCGCGAGCCGGTGGCGCTCCAGCCAGCCGGCCAGGGCGACGGGCCGGGGGTCGCCGAGGGCGGCGCGCAGGTCCTCGCGCAGGGCGCGCAGCTCGTCGACCTCGCCGGGTGCGGGCACCGGCACCCCGGGCAGCGCCCGCTCCCAGGCGTCCGGGTCGGCGGCCAGGGCGTCGAGGGCGTCGGCCGGGTGGCGGGTGTCGTTCGGGATCGACCACGTGGTGAGGAGCGCCCGCACCGCCTCCAGGCGGCCGGGGGCGGCATCGGCGGACACGTCACCAGCGTACGTCTTGACCGGTGACGTGCGCGCGCGGCAGAGTCGTCACCGGTCATCCGTTTCGCCGGTGACGCAGCATCGGCCAGGCCCGAGGAGCAGCCGTGCCCGCACCACGCCCGGGAACGCACCCGCACACCGTCGTCGCCCCCGCCCCCGGCACCGGGCCGGGCTTCTGGGCCGGCGCCCCCAGCAGCGCCCCGCTGCCCGGCGGTGGCGTCGCCCTCGCCTGGCGCGAGCGCCGCGGCCACGACGGCACCGACCGCAACGTGCTGGCCGTCTCCGCCGACGGTGTCGCGTTCGAGGAGGTCGGCCGCCTGGAGAGCGCCCGCTTCGGCGCCCGCTGGGTGGAGCGGCCCACCCTGCTGCGCACCCCCGCCGGGCGCTGGCGGCTCTACGCCTGCTGCGCCTCGCCCAGCGGCCCGCAGTGGTGGATCGAGGTGCTGGAGGCCGACGACCTGCCCGGACTGGTCGACGCGCCGTCGCGGCGGGTGCTGGAGCCCGTGCCGTCGCAGGGGCCGGTGGCCGTGAAGGACCCCGTCGTGCAGGTCCGCGAGGGGATCTGGACGGCGTGGGTGTGCTGCCACCTGCTCGACGTCCCCGGCGCCGAGGACCGGATGCGCACCGACGTCGCCACCAGCACCGACGGGCTGACCTGGACGTGGCGGGGCACCGCGCTGGCCGGCACGCCGGGCGCGTGGGACGCCCGCGGGGCGCGCATCACGTGCGTGCTGCCCGACGGAACCGCCCTCTACGACGGCCGGGCCAGCCGGGAGGAGAACTGGTTCGAGCGCTCCGGCGTGGCCGCGCCGGGGCCGGGCGGGCGGCTGCGGCCGGCGCCGGGCGGGCCCGTCGACGTGCGCTACGTCGACGTCCTCCCGCTGCCCGGCGGCGGGGCCCGGCTGTACTACGAGGCCCGCACCCCCGACGGCAGCCACGAGCTGCGCACCGAGCTCGCACCGGTCGGCGCGTGAGGCGGGCGCCGGCCCGGCGGAGCGGCCTTGCGACCCGGCGACGGCCCTGCCTAGAGTGCGCCCCCGAGTGAAACGATTCACAGCACCGGTTCCGAACCGGTTCACGACGAGGTGAGGAGTCGCGCGTGCGGCTGGGCAGCAAGTCGACCACCGGGTGGAAAGCCACCGTGGCGGTCGCCATGTCGAACTACATCGAGGCCGGGTCGATCATCGCGATCGCCACCAGCCTCTCCGCCTGGCAGGAGCGCTTCGGGGTCGACGACTTCGCCGTCGGCCTGCTGGCGGCCCTCAGCGCCAACGCCTTCGGCGCGGCGGTCGGGGCCCTGATCGGCGGCCCGCTCTGCGACCGGCTGGGGCGCAAGTTCATCTACACCTACGACCTGCTGCTCTACATGGTCGGCGTCCTGCTGGCGACCTTCGCGGTGAGCTACGGGATGCTGCTCACCGCTTTCGTCCTCACCGGCATCGCCGTCGGCGCCGGGGTCCCCGCGTCGTGGACGTACATCGCCGAGGAGGCGCCGGCGCACGCCCGCGCCCGCCACGTGGGCACCGCCCAGCTGGCCTGGTCGCTGGGGCCGCTCGTCGGCTTCGCGCTGGCCATCGCCGTCGGCCCCCTCGGCCTGCTGGGCAACCGGCTCGTCTTCCTCCACCTCTTCGTCGTCGCCGCGATCACCTGGTACGTCCGCCAGGGGCTGCACGAGTCCGCCATCTGGAAGGAGGAGGGCTCCGGCACCGCGGTCGCCGGCCGGCCGCGCCGCGGGTTCCGCGAGCTGCTGTCCCACCCCGCCAACGTCAAGGCGCTGCTGCTGCTCTTCGGCGTCTACACCTTCTGGAACACCGTGGCCGGCCAGGCGGGCATCTTCATGCCGCGCGTCTACGAGGCCGCCGGCGTCACGAGCAGCACCGAGCAGAACCTGCTGCAGGTCCTCGTCTGGGGCTGCACGGTCCTCGCGACCTGGCTGGGGTTCATGCGCTACGGCGACCGCACGAGCCGGCGCGCCCTCTACGCGGTGGGCGCGGCGATCGGCATCGTGGCGTGGGGGGTGCTCGTCTTCGCCGAGGGCACGCTGGTCGACCTGCTCGCCTACGCCGTGCTGTGGGGGGTGTCGGCGGGCATCGGCGCGCAGGCGTTCTACAGCGTCTGGACCTCCGAGCTGTTCGCCACCCCGTACCGGGCCAGCGCGCAGGGCGTGCTGTTCTTCGCCGCCCGCTGCGCCGTCGGGCTGCTGAGCTACTGGTTCCCGACGCTGCTCACCCAGCAGGGCGTGCCGTTCGTCGGCAGCATCATGATCGGGCTGCTGCTCGTGGCGTTCGTGGTCGGCACCGTCTGGACCCCGAAGACCCAGGGCAAGACGCTGCAGCAGATCGAGGCCGAGCGCTACGGCCGGGTCATCGACCCGGCGCCGGCCGCGCGGTCCTGAACCACCGGGGTGGGGCGCCGGAATCCCGTGGATCGGCCGGCGCCCCTCCCCTAGCCTCCTGGCCGTGGTCACGCGCGCCGGGGGCAGCCCCGGTTCCCCCGACGTCCCGGCGCTGCTGGCGGTGGCGGTGACGGTGGTGTCGTGGGCGTCGGCGTTCGTGGTGATCCGCTGGGTGGGCCCGTCGTTCGCCCCGGCGCCGCTGGCCCTGGGCCGGCTGCTCGTCGGGGTGGTGGCCCTGGGCGCCCTGCTCGCCGTGCGCCGCCGCTGGATGGCGCCGCAACGGCGGGAGTGGGCGCTGCTGCTGCTCTGCGGCCTGGCCTGGTTCGCGGCGTACAACGTCGCCCTCAACGCCGCCGAGCGGCTGGTGGACGCCGGGACCGCGGCGATGCTCGTCAACGTCGGGCCGCTGCTCATCGCGCTGCTGGCCGGTGCGCTGCTGGGCGAGGGGTTCCCGCGCTGGCTGCTGGCCGGCGCGGGGATCGCGTTCACCGGCACCGTGCTCATCGGGGTGGCCACCGCGGGCGGCGGTTCGGCCGACGTGACCGGGGTGCTGCTGTGCCTGCTCGCGGCGCTCACCTACGCGGCGGGCGTGCTGGCGCAGAAACCGCTGCTCGCGCGGCTGCCCGCGCTGCAGGTGACGTGGACGGCGTGCACGATCGGCGCGCTGGCCTGCCTGCCCGCCGCCGGGGGGCTCGTGGACGACGCCGCCCGCGCGCCGGCGGGCGCGGTGGCGGCCCTGGTCTACCTCGGGGCGGTGCCCACCGCGCTGGCCTTCGGCACGTGGGCGTTCGCGCTGAGCCGGATGCCCGCGGGGCGGCTGGCCGTCGCCACGTACCTCTCGCCACCGCTGGCGGTGCTGGGTTCCTGGGCGCTGCTCGGCGAGGCACCACCGCTGCTGGCGCTGGCCGGCGGCGCCCTGGCGCTGGTGGGCGTGGCGCTGTCCCGCCGCACCTCCCGGCCGCGACCGGCGGCCGTCGAGACCCTCGTGGAGGACGCGTGAGCACGGGCACGGGGCTGGACCCGCGGCTGCGCTGCGCGGTAGACGCGAGCGTCGGCTGGTACGAGGACCTGTGCACCCTGCACGGGGTGGGCTCGGAACTGGTGGACGGGTTGTGGACCGCCCTGACGCCACCGCCGCCGCTGCACTCCCACGCGGTGGTGGTGGAACCCGGCCTCGGCGGCATGGCCGGGCGCGTCACCGAGCGGCTGGCGGACCGCCCCTCGGCCGGCTGCAAGGACTCCTTCGCCGAGCTGGACCTCGCGGGCGCGGGCTGGCAGGAGCTGTTCT
>NZ_BAABIL010000284.1:0-3702 GCF_039542765.1 Kineococcus glutinatus | reverse complement strand
GTCCCACCGTGGTGCGCCAGCGCGGCCGGTCGGCGGCCAGCGCGGCGCCCCGGGCGGGCGCGCCCGCGGCGGCGCTCACGCGCCGATCCTCGGGTCGAGGCGGCTGTAGAGCAGGTCCACGAGGAGGTTCAGCAGCAGGAACACCACGGCGAACAGCAGCACCGCGCCCTGCAGCACGGGGTAGTCGCGGTCCTGCACCGCCTGCAGCGCCAGCAGCCCCAGCCCGGGCCAGGCGAAGACGATCTCCACGATGACCACCCCGGACAGCAGGTACGCCAGCTGCACCCCGGTGACCGTCACCAGCGGCAGCAGCGCGTTGCGCAGCACGTGCCAGCGCAGCACCGCCGAGGGCGCCAGCCCCTTGGCCCGGGCGGTGCGCACGTGGTCGGCGGCCATGGCCTCCAGCACGCTGGAGCGGGTGAACCGGGTGAGGACGCTGCCGGAGACCAGGCCCGTGGTGACGGCGGGCAGCACGAGGCTGTGCAACCACCCGGCGGGGTCCTGCGACAGCGGCACGTACCCGCCGGGCGGGAACCAGCCCAGGCCGCCGGCGAAGACGAGGATGAGGACGATGCCCATCCAGAACTCCGGCACCGAGATGCCGATCTGGCTGAGCACGGTGCCGGCGTGGTCGAGCACCGAGCGCGGGCGCAGCGCCGACAGCGTGCCCAGCGGCACCGCGACGGCGAGGGCCACGAGGATCGAGGCGAACGCCAGCGACAGGGTGGCGGGCAGCCGCTCCAGGATGAGCACGGTGACGGGTTCGCCGCTGCGGAAGCTCACCCCGAGGTCGCCGGTGAGCGCCGAGGACGTCCAGGCGAGGAACTGGGCGGGCAGCGGGTCGTCGAGACCGGCCCGCTCCCGCAGCGCCTCGTACGTCGCCTGGTCGAACCTCGTTCCCAGCGCCAGGCGCACCGGGTCGCCGGGCACGAGGTGGACGAGCGCGAACACCGCCACCGCCACCCCGGCCAGCACCAGGAGCGACTGCGCCGCGCGGCGCAGCGCGTACCCCGTCACGAGGGCAGCTCCACGTCCTCGAAGTTCACCGCCCGGTCGGCGCGCACCGCGTAGCCGGTCATGCCCTTCGCCCACGCCTGCACGACGTCGGGGTTGTACAGGTACAGGTAGGACACGTCGTCGACGATCAGCTTGGCGGCCTGGTCGTACAGGTCCTTGCGCGCGGCCTGGTCCGGTTCGACGGCGGCGGCGTCCAGCAGGGCGTCGGTCTGGGGGTTGGAGTAGCCCTGGTAGTTGTTCGACGCCCCGGTGCGGTGCTGGGAGTGGTAGAAGCCGTAGGGGTCGACGTTGCCGATCCAGCCGAGCATGAAGCTGTCGAAGTCGCCCTTCGCCTCCCGGTCCAGCCAGGTGGCGAACTCCTCGGTCTGGATGTCGACGGTGATGCCCAGCGGCTCCAGCTGCGCGGCGATGACCTGCGCGGCGGTGACCGTCTCGGGGTACTCCGACGTCACCATGATCCCCAGGGTGAGCGGGCCGGTGACGCCCGCGGCCCGCAGCATCTCCTTGGCGGCGTCCACGTCGGTGCTGAAGGGTGCGTAGTCGTAGTACCAGTAGCTGCCCTCGGGGACGGCCGTCTGGTTGACCCGGGCGGCGTCGAACTTCGCGGCCTCCGTGATGGCGTCGCGGTCCAACGCGGTCGCGATGGCCCGGCGCACGTCCCGGTCGTCGAAGGGCGGCTTGCGCAGGTTCATCGCCAGGTACCAGTAGTCGACGCTGGGGGTGCGGCCCAGCTCGATCGAGTCGTCGTCGGCGAGGGTGGCGACCTGCTGCGCGGGGACGTTGTCCGTCCACTGCACCTGCCCGCTCTGCAGCGCGGTGAGCGCGGCGGTGGGTTCGGTGATGTAGCGGAACTCCACGGCGTCGACGCTCGGGGCGCCGCCCCAGTGGTCCTGGTACGCCGTGAGCTCGACGCCGCCGGCGCTGGTGCTGGTCAGCTCGAAGGGCCCGGTGCCCACCGCCGTCGTCGCCAGGTCGTGCTCCTCGGCGGCGCCCTCGGGCAGGATCGCCATGCCCTTGAACTCCCCCACCTGCGACAGCAGGTTCGGCATCGGCTGGGTGAGGGTGAAGACGACGGTCTGCGGGTCCTGCGCCACCACGTCGGCCACGGACGTGAACCGGTAGGAGTTCGCCAGCTCCTCGTCGATGATCCGCTTGAACGAGTACACGACGTCGGCCGCGTCGAACGCGGAGCCGTCGTGGAACGTGACGCCGGAGCGCAGCCGGAACGTCCAGGTCAGCCCGTCGGGGCTGGTCTCCCAGGATTCCGCCAGGCTCGGCTGCATCGTCTGGTCCTCCGCGGAGGGGACCGTCAGGGTGTCGTAGACGTTCTCCAGCACCTGGAAGCTGGCGTAGGCCGTCGTCTTGTGCGGGTCGAACTGGTCCGGCTGCGCGCTGATGGCCGCGACCAGGCCCCTGCCGGCCGAGCCGCCCGTGGCGTCCCCGCCCTCGCCGGTGTCCACGCCCTCGCCGGCGCTGCACCCGGCGAGCAGCAGTGTCGCGGCGGCCGCGAACGCGGTCAGTGCGCGCATGGTGGTGCTCCCTCGGTCGGCTGCCGCTCACCCTGCCGAGGTCGTGCGGGGCCCACCACCCGGGGCGCGGCGGCCGGGGCAGATGTGATCCGATCGCAACACGGCCCGCGGGGGCGCGCGGCGGGGACGTCCGGTCACGTGACACCGGCGTGTCGGGCGCACAGCGTCCCCGCCCCCGAGGGTGCTGACGTCGACGGGGACGTCCGGCCGGACGACGCCGGCGTGTCGCGGGCAGGACGTCCCCGCACCGCGGCGGTGCGGCCGCTGCGGGAGGAGCGGCGCCGCTGACCACCCCGCCGGACGGGTGCGCCGGGCGGGTGCACGGCGCGCCCGTGCCGCGGTACTCACTTATCGTTGGCGACCAGCACGGGCGGTGAGCAGAGCGGAGAGCACGTGGTGGGTTCGGCAGCGGCCGCGACCGGCGACGACGCCGAGCGGCCGGCACTGACCGCGCAGCACGCCTCCGAGCGGCTGCGCTGGCAGCTGGCCGTCGACGCCGCCGGCATCGGCAGCTTCGACTGGGACCTGCGCACCGACCGCCTCCGGTGGGACGACCACCTGGTGGCGCTGTTCGGCTACGAGCGCGACGGCTTCGACGAGACCTTCGAGGCGTTCGAGACCCGCGTGCACCCCGACGACCGCGCCCGGGTGGCCGCCGCGCTGCAGGGCGCGATCCAGGCGCGCGGCGGCTTCGAGGCCGAGTACCGCATCGTGCGCCACGACGGCGCCCTGCGCTGGATCCACGCCCGGGGCCGGGTGCTGCTGGACGCCGACGGCAGCCCGTCGCGGCTGATCGGCGCGGCCCTGGACACCACCGCGGGGCGGGAGGCCGACGCACGGCTGGGCCGGCTGCTGGAGTCGATGTCCGCGGCGTTCTACTCCCTGGACGCCGAGTGGCGCTTCAGCTACGTCAACGCCGAGGCCGAGCGGCTGCTGGGCCGCCCCCGCGGGGAGCTGCTCGGCGGCGTGGTGTGGGAGCTGTTCCCGTGGGCGGCCGGCTCCGACTTCGAGACCCACTTCCGCGCCGCCGTCGCCACCGGCGAGCCCCGCGCCTTCGAGGCGTACTACCCGCCGCCGCTGGACGCGTGGTACGAGCTGCGGGCCTGGCCCGGCCCCGACGGGCTGTCGGTGTACTTCCTCGACATCACCGCCCGCC
>NZ_BAABIL010000283.1:0-11869 GCF_039542765.1 Kineococcus glutinatus | reverse complement strand
CCAGCACCGCCTCCGAGCCGGGCGCGTGCTCGCCGGTGGCGCGGTAGGCGCGCGGCACCTCGCCGGGCTCCTGCCCCTCCGTGGCCGCCAGGGCCTCGCGGATCCTGGCCAGCACCTCGTCGCGGGCGCTGGTGCCCTCGCCGCTGCTCACGTGCGGTCCTCCTCCTCGTGGGTGCGCGCCCACCACTGCCGGAAGGTCTCCTCCGGCGGCGCCGGGGCGTCGCGGCTGCGCATCCACCCCGACAGGGGTGGCGGCGCGGCGGTGATCCGGCCATCCTTCCCGGCCAGCAGGCGCCCCGCACCCAGAGCCCGCTCGGCGAGCCCGAACCGCTTCTCGCCGCTCATCACCCACGACGCGGCGGCCATCGCGGCGGCCTCCGCGCTCGGCGGCACGTGGCGGGCGCGGCGGTCCTCCCGCTCGGTCTCCACGGCCCGCGCCCGCAGGTGCACGAGGAGCTCCGGGATGTCGATCTTCACGGGGCAGGCGTCGAAGCAGGCGCCGCAGAGGCTGGAGGCGTAGGGCAGCGAGGCGTTGGGGTCGGCGTGGCCGCCCATGCCCGTCAGCTGCGGGGTGAGCACCGCCCCGATCGGGCCGGGGTAGGTGGAGCCGTAGGCGTGCCCGCCGGCCCGCTCGTAGACGGGGCAGACGTTGAGGCAGGCGGAGCAGCGGATGCAGTGCAGCGCCGCGCGGCCCACCTCGTCGGCCAGCGCCCGGGTCCGGCCGGCGTCGAGCAGCACGAGGTGGAACTCCTGCGGGCCGTCGCCCGGCGTCACCCCCGTCCACATCGAGGTGTAGGGGTTCATCCGCTCGCCGGTGGAGGAGCGCGGCAGCAGCTGGAGGAAGACCTCCAGGTCGCGCCAGGTGGGCACGACCTTCTCGATGCCCATCACGGTGATGAGGGTCCGGGGCAGCGTCAGGCACATGCGCCCGTTCCCCTCGGACTCCACGACCGTGAGGGTGCCGCTGTCGGCGACACCGAAGTTGGCCCCGGAGACGGCGACGCGGGCGGAGAGGAACTTCTGCCGCAGGTGCGCTCGCGCCGCCATCGCCAGCTCCCGGGGGGAGTCGGAGACGGCCGGGTCGATCCCCGGCATCTCGCGGCGGAAGATGTCGCGGATCTCGGCGCGGTTGCGGTGGATGGCGGGGACGAGGATGTGGCTGGGGCGGTCGCCGCCGAGCTGCACGATGAGCTCGGCCAGGTCCGTCTCCACCGCCTCGATGCCCTCGGCGGCCAGGTGCTCGTTGAGCCCGATCTCCTGGGTGGCCATCGACTTGACCTTGACCACCTCGCGGGAGCCGGTGGCGCGCACCAGGTCGGTGACGATGCGGTTGGCCTCGGCGGCGTCGCGCGCCCAGTGCACGACCCCGCCGCGGGCGGTCACGTTCTGCTCCAGCTGCTCCAGCAGCTCGGGCAGGCGTGCCATCACGTCCGCCTTGATGGCGGAACCGGCGTCGCGCAGCTCCTCCCAGTCGGCGACCTCCTCCACGACGGCGGCCCGCTTGCCGCGGATGGTCCTCGTGGCGTGGCCGAGGTTGGCGCGCAGCTGGGTGTCGGCCAGCGCGGTGCGGGCGGCCTTGGGGAACGTCGTGCTGCCGCGCAGCGGCCCGGCGTCGGGTGCGGCGTCGGCCCGGCGGGGGATGCCGAGGAACGTGGTCACCGGCGGGCTCCTTCCTGAGCGGTGGATGCGCTGTCCTCGGTGGCGGCGAGGATCTCCGCGAGGTGGACGGTGCGGGTGCCGACGCGCAGCCGGGACAGGCCGCCGCCGATGTGCAGCAGGCAGGAGGAGTCCCCGGCAGAGCAGATCTCGGCCCCGGTGGCGGCGACGTTGCGCAGCTTGTCGGCGAGCATCGCGGTGGAGGTGTCGGCGTTCTTCAGCGCGAAGGTGCCGCCGAAGCCGCAGCAGGACTCGGCCTCGGGCAGCTCGACGAGGCGCAGGCCGCGGACGTTGCGCAGCAGCTGCAGGGGGCGGTCGCCCACCCGCAGCATCCGCAGCGAGTGGCAGGTGGGGTGGTAGGTGACCCGGTGCGGGTAGTAGGCCCCGACGTCGGTGACGCCGAGGACGTCGACGAGCAGCTCGGACAGCTCGTACGTCTTGGCGGCCACCGCCTCGGCGCGGCGGGCGAGGTCCTCGTCGCCGGCGCGGCGGGCCACCATGGCGTGCTGGTGGCGCACGGAGCCGACGCAGGAGCCCGAGGGGGCCACGACGGCGTCGGCGTCGGCCAGGGCGCGCTCGAAGACCTCGACGTGGTGGCGGACGACGGGGGCGGCCTCGCGCAGGTAGCCGGTGTTGGTGTGCATCTGCCCGCAGCAGGTCTGGGCGGTGGGGAAGGTGACCTCGTGGCCGAGGCGTTCGAGCAGGGCGACGGTGGCCTTGGCCGGCTCCGGGGTGAGCGCGTCGGCGAGGCAGGTGACGAAGAGGGCGATGCGCATGGCTCTCCCGGGCGGCGGTGGACGGGCGCTGTGTCCGGCGTGGCGGACGCGTGCTGTGGTCTGACCACAGTACGTCGGGGGAGCCGCCACGCGCCAGGAAGGCGGACCTTCCCTGCCCCTTCGCGCGCGTCTCCGGGTTCGGGTGGCCGGGGGGACCGGTCCGAGCGCCCGAGCCTGGAGGTGGGTGGTGGGAGGGTCACGCCGTCGCGAGCCGCACCTCGCCCGCTGCGCCGGGGGCGAGGAAGGCGCGCAGCCGCTCGCCCTCCGTCTCGACGTCGCCGGCGGCCGCGCCCAGCGGCAGCGACGGTCGCACGTGCAGCAGCGCCGTGCCGCCAGGGCCCGCGGTGCGGTGCAGCGCCCACGTCGCGCTCACCAGGCCGTCGACGAGCACGGTGCCGACCGCGCCGCCCGGCCCGCCCTGCAGCGGGATGTGCTCGGCGTCGGCCACCACCCGGGCGCGGTGGGCGTAGCCGAGGGTCGCGTTGTCGTACTCGGGCAGGAAGCGCACCGGCGCAGGCACGTCCTCACCCGGCAGCACGCCGTCGGGCACGTCCCAAAGCTGCGCGCCGTCCTCGCCGCGGAACCGCCGCAGCCGCGGCCGCAGCCGCTCCGCCACCTCCCGCAGCCGGGTCAGCCCGCACCACGCCTGCACGTCGCGCACCGCGGCGGGGCCGAAGGCGCGCAGGTAGCGCAGCACCACCTCCTCCAGCGCCGTGCCGCGCTCCAACTCTGGCACCGGCCGGCCCAGCCAGTGCTCCAGCGTCGTCAGGGCCGCCCGGCCGGAGGCGCCCCACAGCCCGCGCGGCGTCACCTGCACCACCGGCACGAGGTAGCTGAAGGCCCAGGACAGGGCCTCGGCGTCGAGGTGGCCGGAGCGCCCGGCCAGCAGCGGCGCGAGCTCGGCCCGCGTCCGCGGCCGCTCCGCCACCAGCGCGGCGGCGTGCGCGAGGACCGGGGTGATGTCGTGGCCGCGCAGCGCCCGGCCCCACGCCGTGCCCGCGAACGTGCGCTCCATCACCGGCTGCACGAGGGGGCGCAGCAGCAGGGCGTCGGCGGCCGTGAGGGTGTGGACCGTCGTGCGCAGGGTCGCCGCGCGCACGAGGCGGCGTGCGGACAGCGCCGCGGAGGCCGCGGTCGGGTCGGGGTCGGCCAGCCGGGTCCACAGCGCGGTATAGGGCACGGCGGGCACCTGGGCCTGCAGGCCGAGCAGGTCGTGCACCGTGGTCTCCGGGTCGAGGGGTGCTCGCTCCAGCAGCAGGTGGCGGGCCAGCGTGGCCCGGCCCAGCGCGCGCCGGGACAGCACGGGGATCACCGACAGCACGGTACGGCCGCGTCACCCGCGCGTGAAGGCCCCTTCCCGACGCCGCCGGAGGGGAGCGGGCGACGGGAAGGGGCCTTCCCTAGCGGATCGGGGAGCGGGTCAGCGGCGGTCGAGGCGGCCCTCGACGGCGAGCAGGCCGAGGACGACGATCCCGGCGCCCGGCAGCACCAGCGGCGGCAGCATCCAGGCCAGCAGCCCCACGAGGCCGCAGGCGGCGGCCACCAGCACCGAGCCGCCCGGGTCGTGCGCCGAGCGCGCGGCGGCCCGGGTCACCAGCGCCCGCCAGGACGCCCCCGGCGACCAGGTGGCCGCCGCGCGCAGCGCCACGACGAGGGCGGCCGCGGCCAGGGCGACCATCACCCAGCGCAGCGCCGCGCCCCCCGGCAGCTGTCCGCCGCCGGCGACCACCGCGTTCAGCCCGAGCACCGCCAGCAGGGCGAGCAGCGCGCCCGACACCGCCCACGAGCCGCGGCAGGCGCGGGCGGTCTCGCGCAGCAGCACCCGGACCCCGCCGCCCTCGCCCTCGTGGACCCGGCGCAGGTGGCGCACCGCCGCGGCGACGACGGGCAGCAGCGTCACCAGCGGCACGGCCAGCACCGCCACGACGACGCCCGTCAGCAGGCACTCGGCGAACAGCTCGAAGGAGTCCCGGGCCGAGCGCCGGCCCGGCCCCGCGTCCCCCGCCGGCATCGCGGGGTCCGCGGGGTCCGCGGCGGCCGTCGTGGCGGTCACGTCCTCAGCCCTTCAGGCCCTGGGTGGCGACACCCTCGACGAGGAAGCGCTGGAACAGCAGGAAGAACAGCAGCACCGGCAGCAGGGCGAGCACCGACATGGCGATCATCGCGCCGTAGTCGGAGACGCTGGTCTGGTCGACGAAGAGCCGCAGCGCCAGGGGCAGGGGGTACTTGTTCGGGTCGTTGAGGTAGAGCAGCGGCCCGAGGAAGTCGTTCCAGCTCCAGATGAAGGCGAAGATCGACGAGGAGATGATCGCCGGGCGCAGCAGCGGCACCATGATGCTGGTGAAGATGCGCACGTGCCCGCAGCCGTCGATGCGCGCGGCCTCGTCCAGCTCCCGGGGCAGGTTGCGCATGAACTGCACCATGAGGAAGACGAAGAACGCCTCCCCGGCGAGGAACTTGCCCACGAGCAGCGGCACGTAGGTGTTCACCAGGTCGAGCTTCTGGAACACGATGTACTGCGGGATGATCAGCACGTGGAACGGCAGCAGCAGCGTGCCGATCATGAGGGCGAACCACAGGCGCTTGCCCGCGAACTCGATGCGCGCGAAGGCGTAGGCCGTCACGGCCGACGACAGCACCGTGCCCACGACCGACAGCACCGCCAGCAGCAGCGAGTTCCACGCGAAGGTCCACGCGGAGATCCCGCCGATGCCGCCCAGCGCGGTGCGGTAGTTGTCGAAGCTGGCGCTGCTCGGCCACAGCGAGGCGTCCCCGACGATCTCGTTCGTCGGCTTGAACGAGGAGACGATCATCCAGACGCCGGGGTAGAGCACGACGACCAGCACGGCGATGGACACCAGGTGGACGGCGGCGGACCTGGCCACCGCCCCCTTCTGCCGCCGCGCCCGGGCCGGCTGCCGCCCCTGGGGGGCGGCGACGGCGGTGGCCGTCGTGGTCGAGGTGGCGGTGCTCACTTGGACTCCCCGCTGTAGTGCACCCAGGACCTGGAGGTCCGGAACATGACCAGGGTGATGAGGCCGATGACGACGGCGAGCAGCCACGCCATCGCGGAGGCGTAGCCCATGCGCGAGTCGCCGAAGCCGCGGATGTAGAGGTACAGCGTGTAGAAGAGGGTCGAGCCGGCCGGGCCGCCCTGGCCGTTGGAGATGATGAAAGCCGACGCGAAGATCTGGAAGGCGTTGATCGTCTCCAGCAGCAGGTTGAAGAAGATGACCGGCGACAGCATCGGCACGGTGATGTTCCAGAAGCGGCGCAGCGACCCGGCGCCGTCCACCGCCGCGGCCTCGTGCAGCTCCCGGGGGACCTGCTTGAGCCCGGCGAGGAAGATGACCATCGGGCCGCCGAACTGCCAGGTGGTGAGCAGGATCATCATCGGCATGGTGCGGTCGGGGTTGCCGACCCAGCCCTCGCCGGGGAAGCCGAGGCCCGTCAGGCCGAGGTCGACGATGCCGCCGTCGGAGAACATCGCCTTCCACACGATGGCGATGGAGACGCTGGCCCCGATGAGCGAGGGGGCGTAGAAGGCCGAGCGGTAGAAGCTCTGCCCGCGGCGGCTGGAGTCGAGCAGCAGCGCCACCGCCAGGGCGGCCGCCAGCTTGATCGGCGTGCCGAGGACGACGTAGATGAGCGTGATCTTCACGGACTGGATGTAGCGCTTGTCCTCGAAGAGCCGCTGGAAGTTCTCCAGCCCCACCCACTGCGGTGCCCGGAACAGGTTGTAGTCGGTGAACGCCAGGTACAGCGAGGCCAGCATCGGCCCGGCGGTCAGGACGAAGAACCCGATGAGCCAGGGGGCGAGGAAGGCGTAGCCGGTGCGGGTCTCCGCCCGCCGTGCCCGCCGGAGACCGGCGGGCACGGCGGGGGAGGCGGGGCGCTGGCGCTCCAGTTCGGCGGTGCTCACTGCTGCAGCGCCGACTCTGCCTCGGTGAACCACTCCTCGACGGCGTCGTCCACGCTGGTGCGGCCGTAGTTGATGTCCTCGCCGAGGCGCTTGAAGTTGGACTCCAGGGTGCCGAAGCCGATGGCCAGCGGCGCGGGGCTCTCGCCGAGCTCGTCGGCGATGGACTCCTCGTACGCCACGATCTGGGCGTCGGCGCCCTCGAAGGTGATCGCGTCGCGCTGCTTGGACGACGCGGGCACGCCGCGGGAGGTGCCGAAGATCTTCCCGACCTCCGGGTCGTTGAGCATGAAGTCGACCAGCTCCGCGGCGGCCTCGGGGTGCTCGGTGTTCGCGCCGATGGAGTAGGCCATCGACGCCTTGAGGAACAGCCCCGACTCGTCGGTGTCGCTCGGCGGCGTGATGATCTCCAGCTTCTCGGCCCCGGTGTCGGTCAGGTAGCCGGCGAGGAAGTTGTCCCAGCTCTGCTCGCTGGCCGCGACCCCCGCGCCGAAGACGGACTTGGGCTGCAGCTGGGTGGTCCTCTCGGCGGAGACGACCGCCTGCGCCGAGCGCAGCCCGGCGGTGGACTCCCACCACTCCTTGAGCTCGGCCTTCGTGAAGCCAATCTCGCCCTCCTCGGTGACCGCCTGCTTGCCCTGCTGGCGCAGGTACATGTCGAAGATCCACAGGGTGCCGGTGTAGTCGCCGCCGCCGAAGACGGCGCCGCCGCTCTTGGTGGTCACGTCCTGGATCCAGGCGTTGTACTCGTCCCACGTCATGTCGTCGGTGGGGGGCTGGGCGCCGGCCTGCGTGAGGAGGGCGGGGTTGTAGAAGAGGCCGAAGGCGTTCGTGCCGATCGGCAGCCCGTAGGTGGCGTCGTCGATCTGGCCGGACGGCAGCAGGGACTCCTCGATGCCGCTGGTGTCGATGTCGACGTCGCCGAGGTCGAGCAGCGCGCCGCGGTCGGCGTACTGGCGCAGGTACGAGATGTCGAACTGCATGACGTCGGGCAGGTCACCGCCGGCGGCCTCGGTGGACCGCTTCTGCCAGTAGCCCTCGTAGTCGGTGAAGCTCGGGTTGATCTTGATGTCGGGGTGGGCCGCCTCGAAGGCGGCGATCGCCTTGGTCATCCGGTCTGCGCGGTCCTGGCTGCCCCACCAGGTGTAGGTGAGGGTGACCGGGCCGGACTCCTCGGCGGCGGCGTTGTCGTCGCCGCCACCACCGCACGCGGTGAGACCGAGGGTGGCCACGAGCGCGGCGGCTGCGGCGAGGAGAGGTCGGTTCTTCATCGTCTGAGCTCCGTTGCTCGTGCAGGGACGACGGCCCGGGACGGACCGCCGGGGTGGGAAGCGCTTACCGGGACGGTAGGAGGCCGGGGCTGCCCAGGTCAAGGGGGGACTTGAAACGTTATGAAGTCGCCACCCGCGTGCCCGGCGCCGCCCCTCGGTGCCGTGCTCGAGGGTACGTCCCCGCGCCCGCGCGATGCGCGCGCCGTCCACCTCCCCGGGTGCCCCCGCCGGCTCGCGCACCCCGGGTGCCCGCCTGCCGCCGCGGGCCGCGCACGCCCCCGCGGCGCCGCCCGGCGGGTGCTGCGGACCCCGCCGCGACACGCTGAAAACGTTTGCGGAAAGCGCTTGACGGAGGCGGGGCGCGCTGCGCTAATGGTCGCGGGTCCGCCCCCGGGCAGCGGCCCGGAACCGTCAGAGATCGAAGGAGATCATCATGACCGTGGTCAGCAGGCACGAGGCGTCCCACGAGCGCGCGACGGCCCGTCCGGCACGACGCGCCGTCCTCACCGGCGCCCTGGCCCTCGCCCTGCTCGGCACGGCCGCGTGCGGCGGCGGGTCCGCGGCCGAGGGCGAGGCGGAGGCCACGGGCGCCCCCGAGACCACCGAGCCCGTCGTGCTGACCGTCGCGTGGTGGGGTGGCCCGGCCCGCGCGGAGAACACCCAGAAGGTCCTGGACCTGTACACGAAGGCCCACCCCAACGTCACCTTCAAGACGCAGTGGCAGGGCTACAGCGGCTACTACGACAAGATCAACACCTCCGCGGCCGGCCGCAACGCCCCCGACATCATCCAGATCGACAACCGGGCCCTGCGCGAGTACGCCAACAAGAAGCTCCTCGCCGACCTCACCGAGGCCAAGGGCGGCACGCTGAAGGTCGACGACATCGACCCCAAGCTGCTCGGCACCGGCGAGGTCGACGGCAAGCTGTTCGCGGTGCCGCTGGCCTCCAACACCCAGGCCCTCGCCGTCGACAAGACGCTGCTGGAGCCCCTCGGGCTGCTGCCCGCCGAGACCGGCTGGGCCACCTGGGACGAGTTCGCCGCCTGGGCCGCGCAGGTCACGACCGCCACCGGCGGCAAGGTCTGGGGCGTGCGCGACGAGAGCGCCAACATGAGCTGGTTCGAGCCGTGGCTGCGGCAGAACGGCAAGAACCTCTACGACGGGCAGAAGCCCGGCTTCACCACGGCCGACGTGGAGGAGTGGTTCCAGATGTGGGCCGACCTGCGCGACAGCGGCGGCGCCACCCCGGCCGAGGTCGCCCAGCCGGCCAACTCCGGTGACATCTCCAAGAACACCGTCGCCACCAAGCAGACGGCCACCAGCTTCAGCTACGACAACCAGCTCACCGAGCTGGCCAAGGCCACCGACCACGAGCTCGTCCTCGTGCCGCTGCCCGGCCCGCTCGAGGGCAACTACTCCCGGCCCTCGCAGTTCTTCACCGCCTACGCCCGCGGCGAGAACGTGGCGACGGCGATCGACGTGATCAACTTCTTCGTCAACGACGAGGAGGCCGGCGCCGCGCTGGGCACCGAGCGCGGGCTGCCGCCCAGCAGCAAGGTCAGCGATGCCATCGCGCCGAGCTTCTCGGACCAGCTCAAGTACGTCGTCGCCTTCGACGAGCGCGTGACCGCCGAGGCCGGCGACACCCCGCCGGTGCCCGCGCAGGGCGACGCGGAGATGGTCAAGCTGCTGATCACCTCCGCGGAGAACGTCGGCTTCGGCAGGCAGCCCGTCCAGCAGGCCGCCGAGGAGTTCGTCACCCAGGCCACCGCCGCCCTGGAGCGGGCGGGCAGCTGACGACCCGCCCGACGACCTCCGAACCACGACGGACAGGAGCGCCCCGATGGCCGACACCGTGAACCGGCGACCCCCCGCGGGGGCGACCGGATCGCCACCCCCGGTGGTGGGCACCGCGCCGTCCCGGGCGGCCAGCGCCCGCAGGAAGCGCGAGGCCGTCGCCGGGTACGCGTTCCTCACCCCGTGGTTCGTCGGGCTCTTCGGCATCACCCTGCTGCCGATGCTGTACTCCCTCTACCTCAGCTTCACCGACTACGACCTGCTGTCGGCGCCCACGTGGGTGGGGCTCGAGAACTACGTCCGCATGTTCACCGAGGACCCGCAGTACTGGAACGCGGTGCGGGCGACGCTGCTCTTCGCGCTGGTCTCGGTGCCGCTCAAGCTGGCCGTGGCCCTCGGGGCCGCGCTGCTGCTGTACCGGGACCGGCGCGGCGTGGGCCTCTACCGCTCGCTGTACTACGTGCCCTCGCTGCTGGGCGGCAGCGTCGCCATCGCCATCGTGTGGCAGACCATCTTCGGCGGCTCCGGCGCGATCAACGAGGTGCTCGGGTTCGTCGGCGTCGAGGGGCGCAGCTGGATCACCAACCCGTCCACCGCGCTGTGGACCCTCGTGCTGCTGGCCGCCTGGCAGTTCGGCGCCCCCATGGTCATCTTCCTGGCCGGCCTCAAGCAGATCCCGGCCGAGATGTTCGAGGCGGCGTCCCTCGACGGGGCCGGGCGGTTCAAGCAGTTCTGGCACATCACCTTCCCCATGCTCTCCCCGGTGCTCTTCTTCAACGTCGTGCTGGAGACGATCGCGGGGTTCCAGGGCTTCACCGCGGCGTTCGTCATCTCCGGCGGCACCGGCGGCCCGGCGGACTCCACCCTGCTGTACACGCTGTACCTGTACCTGCGCGGCTTCGGCGACTTCCAGATGGGCTACGCCTCCGCGATGGCGTGGGTGTTCCTCCTGGTCCTGGGCGTCATCACCGCGATCGTCTTCCGCAGCGGCTCCCTGTGGGTCCACTACGCCGATGAGGGGGAGCACTGATGACCACCGCCCCGAGCACCCTGGCCGCCGCGCCCCTCGCCCCGCAGCAGGCGCCGCCCGCGCGGTCGCGGGGTCCCTGGTACGCCGGCACCGCCGCCCACGTGGTCCTCGTCGCGCTGCTGGTCGTGGCGCTGTACCCGATCGCCTACATGGTGGGCACGTCCTTCAAGTCGCCCCAGGAGATCGCCAACAACGTCGACATCCTGCCCAGGTCCTTCTCGCCCGGGAACTACACCGACGGCTGGACGGGCATCCCGGACGCCAGCTTCGCCCGGTTCTTCCTCAACAGCGTGGTGGTGTCCGTCGGCGTCGTCGTCGGCAACGTCGTCTCCTGCGCCCTGGCGGCCTACGCGTTCGCCCGGTTGCGCTTCCCGCTGCGCGGCGTGTGGTTCGCGATCATGATCGGCACGCTGCTGCTGCCGCACCACGTGCTGGTCATCCCGCAGTACGTGCTGTTCAACTCCCTGGGCTGGATCGACACGACGCTGCCGCTGATCGTCCCGAAGTTCCTGGCGACCGACGCGTTCTTCGTCTTCCTCATGGTGCAGTTCATGCGCGGCATCCCCCGCACCCTCGACGAGGCCGCGGCCATCGACGGCTGCGGCCCGTTCAGCACCTTCTTCCGGATCGTGCTGCCGCTGACGAAGCCCGCGCTGGTCACCACGACGGTGTTCTCGTTCATCCAGACGTGGAACGACTTCTTCACCCAGCTCGTGTACCTCAACGATCTCTCCAAGTACACGGTGCCGATCGCCCTGCGCCTCTTCCTGGACTCCAGCGGCCAGAACGCGGTCGGCCCGATGTTCGCGATGTCGGTGCTGTCGCTGATCCCGGTGTTCCTCTTCTTCCTCGTCTTCCAGCGGCTCATCGTGGAGGGCATCAACACCAGCGGGATCAAGGGCTGAGCGTGGCCACCGCCGCCCGCCGGCCCCGCGTGCGCCCGGTGGAGCCCACGGGTTCCGGCCGGGGCTGGAAGGAGCAGCTGCGCCGGATCTCCGAGCTCTCCCTGCTGGGGGTGCTGGCGGCGCTGGCGTGCCTGCCGGTGCTGACCGCCGGTGCGGTGGTGGCCACCCTCTCCCGGGCGGTGGGGCACTGGGCGGACCACGACGACCTGCCGCCCTGGTCCGAGGTGGGCCGGGAGTTCGTCCGGCGCCTGCTGCCGGGGGCGCTGGTGAGCGTCGCGGGCGCGCTGGCGGTCGTGGTGTTCACCCTGGAGCGGCACTGGCTGCGCAGCGGCGCGGTACCCGGCGGCGGCGCGGGCCTGGCGGTGCTGTGGGCGGTCGCGGCCGTGCTGCTGGCCGTCGTGCTGCTGGCGGTGCCCCGGCTGGCCGACGGACCGGGCCGGACCTGGCGCGCCGCGCTGGCCCTGGGGTGGACGGCGCTGCTGCGGGTCCCGCCCGCCGGTGCGGCCGCCCTCGC
>NZ_BAABIL010000282.1:0-4836 GCF_039542765.1 Kineococcus glutinatus | reverse complement strand
ACGGGCGCCAGCACCGCGGCGGCCAGCTCGTCGGGGGAGATGACGGTGTCGCACACGGATCGGTAGGCCGCCGCCGCCGGGCCGGCCGTCACGATGGCGGTGAGCCGGTCGTGGGCGCGCAGCCGCATCATGACGGGCGTGAAGTCGGCGTCGGTGGAGGCGACGACGAACTCGTCGTAACCGCCGCGGTGCTCCAGCGCGTCGAGGATGTCGAGGACCATGTGGATGTCCGCGCTGTTCTTCTGCCGCTGCGTCAGCGGCGGGCAGTCGACGACCTTGAAGCCGTTGCGGGTGAAGAACGGCCGGTAGCGACCGTGGGCGACGGGGTTGAGGTAGCAGATCCGCACGAGGAAGCGGCGCTCGAAGGGCCCCGAGGAGTCCACCCCGGAGGACAGCCAGCGCACCCACCTGTCGGGGTCCGTGGCGAACGCCGTCGCCGCGCGCCGGTCCGTGTCGGCCAGCCCCGAGTAGATGTTGTCGAAGTCGACGAACAGGGCGCTGCGCCTCGCGCGCCCCGACGCGTCGTCCCAGCCCACGTCCCGCCTCCCGACGGCCGCCCGGCACCGGCGACCCGCGGCTCAACGTACGCCACGGCCACCGGCGCCGGTCCGGGTACCGCCCGATCGGCGCACGGCCGGGTGCAGCGGGGTCAGCCGCTCCGGGTGGGGACGCGCCCCACCCGGTCGCGGCCACCGCGCTTGGCCGCGTAGAGGGCCGCGTCGGCGTCGGCGTACAGGTCGCGGGTACCGCCCGAGCCGTCCGGGGCGTGCCCGACGCCGGCGCTGATCGACAGCGGCACGGCCGTGCCGCCTGGCAGCAGCAGCGGCGCGGCGCGCACCGCGGCCACGAACTGCTCGGCGCGCCGGGCGGCGGCCTCGACGGGGCAGCCGGGCATGAGCACCGCCAGCTCGTCGCCGCCCATCCGCGCCACGACGTCCTGCTCGCGGCAGCGCGCCTCGAGCACGCCGGCGACGTGCGCGAGGGCGGCGTCGCCGGCGAGGTGGCCGTGGGTGTCGTTGACCGCCTTGAAGCGGTCGATGTCGACGACGACGAGGGCGGTGCCGAGCGCACCGGCGCGGTCGAGGGCGTGGCGGGTCGCGTCGTCGAGCACCCGGCGCGTCCCCAGCCCGGTGAGCGGGTCGACGCCGGCCTGCCGGCGCAGCCGGGCCACGATGCGGTCGTGCGCGCCGACCGCCCGGACCAGCAGGACGGCGGTGAGCACGAGGACGGCGGTCATGTAGGTCAGCTCGGTGAGCGCCTGCTGCAGCGGCAGCAGGGTGAGCACCACGAGCGCCTCGCACGCCACGGTCCAGGCCGTCACCAGCGCCGCGCCGGCGGCCCGGAGCTGGACGGCGGCCCACAGCACCGGCAGGCAGAAGAACACCTGGCCGGTGACGCCGGCGTCCGCGGTGGCGAGGTCGAGCCACGCGGCGGCCGACGCGCCGAGGAGCGGGGCGGCCACCGACAGCGGCGCGGTCCGCCGCACCGGCAGCACCACGCACAGCAGCGCGAACGACCCGAGGACGACGGTCGTGAGGACGTCCACCGGGTGGGGGCCGCCGTGCAGGATCGCGAACAGCAGCGAGGTCCACGTGGTGACCGACAGCACGACCGCCGCCCACAGCCGCGCCGAGCGGGCGTGGCGCGGCCCGAGCGCGGCCGGCACCGCGGCGCAGCGGGCACCGCTTGGCAGGAGGGGGCGCACGTCCCCCCATCGGCACCGGCCCCCGCGGGCTCGAGGCGTGCTCCCCCGACCGGGTGCGTCCGCGCGGCGGACCCGTCAGGCGCTGCCCGTCAGGCGCTGCCCGTCAGGTGGCCGGGCCCCCGTGCGGTTCGACGTCCGGCTCGGCGCGCGCGACGTCGGCGATCTCCTCCTCCGGCCGCGGGGCGACGTCCTCGTCGGCCTCCAGCTCGGGGATCCCCGGCCCGTCCCGTCCGCTCATCCGGCCACGCCAGCGCCGGCCCGCCCGGCCCGCAGGGCGCTCAGGCTGCACCGCGGGCCGCCCGGCCGCCCTCGTCGGCCTGCTCCTGCCCGGAGGTGGGCGCCGCGGCCACCGCCCGCTCGCGGCGGGCCACGACGGCGGTGGAGGCGGCGAGGGAGACGACGAGCGCGGCGGCGGTCATCCACGGGCGGTTGAGCCGGTCGCCGAGCAGCCGGTCGAGCGAGTGCCTGCCGGGGCCGGCGACGGCCAGCGCGGCGGCGGCGGCGCCCAGGACGGCCGGGTACTCGAAGCCGCCCTCGGTGGCGAAGAAGCCGGCCGGGCGGTGCACGGCCCCGGCCGCGAGCATGTTCGCGGCCACGGCGGCACCCGCGGCGGGGGTGGCCAGCCCCAGGGCCAGCAGCGCGCCACCACCGGTCTCCGAGAGCCCGGCCGCGACGGCGCTGGGCTTCGGCGGGTGGAACCCCATCGACTCCATCGCGCCCGTGGTGCCCGCCACACCGTGACCGCCGAACCAGCCGAACAGCTTCTGGGCGCCGTGGGCGAAGAGGGTGGACCCCACGCCCACGCGCAGGACGAGCAGGCCGAGGTCGGTGCGGGCGGGAGCGGTCACGGTGCCTCCAGGCGCGAAGTGGTCGTCCTCTCGACCATGGACGGGCCCGCGGTCCACCGCCACCCGGCGCGGGCGGCGGCCGGGGCCGGGCACCCGCCCCGCCGCCGGGAACGGTTCCCCCGCCGGACACCCGGTGTCCACCCGGCGGGAACCGGGCCCCAGCAGGCTGCGCACCCGCCGGCGGACGACCGCCGCGAGCCCCCACGACCTCCGGAGGTCACGCGTGCCCGCACGCCCCGAGAACCCCAGCGCCCCCCGCCGGCCCGTCAGCCGGCGGGGCGTCCTGACCCTCGCGCTGGCCGGTTCCACCGCACTGCTGGTGCCGGCCGGCCGGGCGCGGCCGGCAGCCGCGCGCACCGCGGCGGACGAGGCGCTGCTGCCGTTCGTGGAGCACTACACGACGAACGTCGCGGCGAACACCACCCCGGACACCAACGCCGCCGTGCGGATCCTGTCCGGGTTCCAGGAGCTGTGGCGGACCGGCCCGACCTGGGACACCGGCCGCGCCCTGGACCGCGCCGTGCTGCGCGCCAACGTGCGCCACGTCGTCGACGCCACCCGCGCGCGCACCCCCGAGCAGGCGAAGGAGGCCTTCGTCCGCGACCGCCAGCACCAGAGCTACGCCGTCACCGCCGCCCTCGGCCCGCTCACCGACCTGTACCGGGAGGGCGCGAAGGCGGTCACCGGCATCACCGAGGCCCCCGACGGCACCCCGCCGGACCGCGTCAGCGACGCGCTGCCGCCGGGCGCGCCCGCGGGATCGGCCCTCGGCGCCGGGTCGGAGACCTCCGAGCTGGGGCTCGTCGCCCGGCTGGTGAACACCGTGCGCGGCCCCAGCGCCTCCAGCAACCCCAGCAAGAGCGCCTACCAGTACCCGCGGCCGTGGCGGCTGGACGCCGACAGCCGGGTCGTCCCGACCGGGGCGACCGACGCGTTCGGCTTCCCCGTCTACGCCTCCGACGTCGTCGTCGCCCCGCAGCTGCTGCGCCAGCGCGGCACCGACCCGGCCGACGACGGCGGTTTCCCCAGCGGCCACACCAACGCCTTCCACCTGGCCGCCCTGGCGATGGCCCACGCGATCCCCGAGCGCTTCCAGGAGCTCGTCGCGTGCGCCTTCGGGCTGTCCGACAGCCGCATCGTCTCCGGGATGCACTCCCCGGTCGACGTCATCGGCGGCCGCATCCTCGCCACGGCGCTGGCCGCGGCCGCCCTGCACGACCCGGCCAACGCCGAGCTGCGGCGCGGGGCCCGCGAGCAGGCGGCGCGCTGGTTCCGGGCGCGCACCGGCACCGACGCCACCGGTCTCGTCGCCCTCGCGCGGTCCGGCGGCGGGCAGGGCCCGTGGGGCGACCACGCGGCGAACCGCGAGACCGTGCGGCGCTGCCTCACCTACGGGTTCCGCCGCAGCGGCCCGCGCACCCCGATGGTGGTGCCGCAGGGCGCCGAGGTGCTGCTGGAGACCCGCCTGCCGTACCTGGGCGCGGCGCAGCGCCGGGAGGTCCTGCGCACCACGGCCCTGCCCGCCGGCCACCCGCTGCTGGACGGGCCGGAGCTGTGGGGCCGCCTCGACCTGTTCAGCGCGGCCGACGGCTACGGCCGCTTCGACGGCACCGCGGTCGTCGACATGGACGCCGCCGCCGG
The DNA here is from genome assembly GCF_039542765.1 of Kineococcus glutinatus. Taxonomy (NCBI): domain Bacteria; kingdom Bacillati; phylum Actinomycetota; class Actinomycetes; order Kineosporiales; family Kineosporiaceae; genus Kineococcus; species Kineococcus glutinatus. The sequence continues at coordinate 642 of NZ_BAABIL010000282.1, read as the reverse complement.
GGGCTTCGCCGCGGCCGACGCGTGGCGCAACGACATCGCCGGGCGCGGGGACCTCCTCAAGCGCGGTTCCGGGGAGCTCACCCTCAGCGGCGCGAACTCCTTCACCGGCGGCACCCGCGTGGCGGGCGGCACCCTCGTCGCGGCGTCGGCCGGCGCCCTGGGGCACGGCGACGTCACCGTCACCGCCGGTGCGCTGCGGATCGCCGCCGGGTGCGGCGCCGAGGTCGGCGGCGACCTCTCCCAGGGGGCCGGGTCCGTGCTGCGGGTGGCGCCGGGCGCACGGGGACCGGTGCCGCTGGCGGTCGCCGGCACGGCGGTCCTGGACGCCGCGGCCCGCCTCGTCATCGACGCCGGCGCGCCCGGCACCTGGCGCCGCGGCGAGGCGCGGCCCGTGCTGCGGGCGCGCCGGGTCCGCGGCCGCTTCGGCACCGTCGAGGTCACCGGCGGGGGTCGTGCCGAGCTGGTCCCGGGCCGCGACGGCCTCGCCGTCCGCCTCCTCACCACCTGAGCGGGCCACCACCTGAGCGGGCCACCACCCGGGCGGGCCACCCGCTCAGCCGTGGTGCCCGCGGAGCGCTCCCGCCCACCACCGGTGCGGCCCCGGCGGCCCACCCGCCGGCCCCCCACCGCGCCACCGGCGGC
>NZ_BAABIL010000281.1:0-1217 GCF_039542765.1 Kineococcus glutinatus | reverse complement strand
CGGCGGTGCCCGCAGCGCGGGTGGGCGGGACGCCGGGCGGGCAGGATGTGCACGACGGCGGACGGCGTGGAGAGCGGAGGGGCCGGTGCCCGAGGGTGACACCGTCTGGCGCACCGCGCGCCGGCTGCACCAGGCCCTCGCGGGCCGGGAGCTGACGTCCAGCGACCTGCGCTGGCCGAGCCTGGCCGCGGTCGACCTCGGCGGCCGGCACGTGCGCGAGGTGGTCAGCGCCGGCAAGCACGTGCTGCTGCGCACGGCGGCCGCCGAGGGTGGGGGCCCCGGCGCGGGCCGCGGGCTGCCGCCGGAGCCGCTCACGCTGCACAGCCACCTGCGGATGGAGGGGTCCTGGCACGTGCACCGCACCGGCGAGCCGTGGGCGACGCGACGGTCGGCCCACGGGGTGCGCGCCGTGCTCACGACGAGCGAGTGGACCGCGGTGGGCCACCTGCTGGGGATGCTCGACCTCGTGCCGACGGCGCAGGAGGACCGGCTCGTCGGCCACCTCGGCCCCGACCTGCTGGGCCCCGGCTGGAACGCGGCGGAGGCGGTGCGCCGGCTGACCGCGGACCCGGCGCGGGAGGTGGGCCGGGCGCTGCTGGACCAGCGGGTGCTCGCCGGCGTCGGGACCCTCTACATGGCCGAGTCGCTGTTCCTGGTGCGGACGACGCCGTGGACGCCCGTCGGCGAGCTGGCCGATCCCGCGGCGCTCGTCGCGCTGCTGCACAAGCTGCTCGACACCAACAAGGACCGCGCCGAGCAGATCACCACCGGCGACCTGCGCCGCGACCGCCAGCACTGGGTGCACGCCCGTTCGGGGCGGGCGTGCCTGCGCTGCCGCGCCACCGTGCGGGTGGCCCGCCTGGGCGAGCCGCCCACGGACCGGGTCGCCTTCTACTGCCCCGGGTGCCAGCGGGGAGCGGCCCCCACCGACGACGGCCGGCCGCAGGCCCCGCTGGGGCACGCGCGGCGGGTGGCCGGGCGCCCCCGCTACCGCTGACGCGGCGACCGGTGCGGGTCAGGCCACCGAGACGAGGCGGCAGCGGCGCAACCGGGCGGCGCGCTGGCTCTCGCCGCCGGGCAGTGCGTCGCCCACCGCCCCGACCACGTCCTCGGGCAGCACGTCGGGCACGACCACCCCGCCGAGCGCGCCGTCGAAGTCGTCGTCCAGGTCCGCGTCGAGACCGGTGTCCAGCCCCTCCCCCAGCGCCGCACCGGCC
>NZ_BAABIL010000280.1:0-6563 GCF_039542765.1 Kineococcus glutinatus | reverse complement strand
GGTGGTCGCGGTGTCGTCGACGGCGGTGCTGGCGCGGCGCGGCTGGCGGGGTGCGGTGGTGGGTGCGGCGGCGTCGGCGGCGCTGTTCTGCTACGTGGACCTGCTGACGGTGCCGCCGATGTCGTGGGCGCTGTGCGCGGCGGTCGCGGGGGCGGTGGGGTTCTGCGCCGGGCACACGTGGGGCTCGGCGCTGCGCGGGGTGCTGGCGGCGGGCGCGGCGTGGCCGGTGGCGTTCGGGCTGACGTGGGTGTCGCGGTGGGTGGTGGCGGCGCTGGCGCAGGGGCCGTCGGTGTTCTCGCGGGTGGCGCAGATCGGCCGTTTCCGGCTGGACGGGCAGGAGGGCGTGGCCGTCTCCGGCGCGTTCGGCGCGGGGGTGCGGGCGAACTGGCTGTACTGGACGGAGGCCGTCGTGACGGCGGTGCCGGTGGTGGTGGCGGCGGGTGCGGTGTGCGCGGGGGCGCTGGTGGTGGCGGTGCGCCGCCGGGGGGTGCGGGGGCTGGTCGTGGCGGCGGTGCTGGCGGTGCCGGCGCTGGTGGTGCCCGCCTGGTACGCGGTGCTGAGCAACCACTCCCAGATCCACGCGTTCTTCACGTACCGCAGCCTGGCGGCGGCGGTGGGGGTCGTGGTGATGGCGTGCCTGGTGGCGGCGCGGCGGCCGGTGCCGGCGGGCGAGCCGGTCAGCGCCAGCGCAGCAGGTCGGCGACGCTGATCGGGACGGTGGCCACCCCGAGGTCGAGGTCGGCGGCCGGGTCGGTGGCGGTGAGGATGCGCGTGGGGCGGTATGCGCGGTCGTCGAGGACGTAGGTGGTGAGGGCCTGCTCGCGCGGGTCGACGATCCAGTAGTGCGGCAGCCCGAGCGCGGCGTACCTGGTCATCTTGACCAGCAGGTCATCCGCCCGGTTCGACGACAAGATCTCCACGACGAGCGCCGGCATCCCGGTGAAGCGCTGGTGCGGCTGACCCACGGCCTCGGCGAGGGGGTAGACCATGACGTCGGGGACGAACGCGTCCCGGGCGGGTCGCCACTCCCACGCGAGGTTCACGTCGTGGGTGGTCGGCAGCACGTCCTCCAGGGCGCGCGCCAGACGCAGGCCGATCTTCTGGTGCAGGCCGGTGGGGCTGGGGCTCACGACCAGGTGCCCGTCGATGTACTCACAGCGCGGGTCCTCCGGCAGCGCCTCGTACTCCTCCCAGGAGAGAGCCTGACCTGCGGCCGGCGGGGTCACGGTCACGGGGAGCACCTCCTCTGTCGTCGCAGGTCAGGGTAGCCGCACCCCCACCCCCGCGGAACGGACTCTTTCCGCACCTGGGGATGTCCTCTGGTGCGCGGAAAGGGTCCGTTCCGCGAAGGGAGCCCGCCGTCAGAGGGTGAGGAAGTTCTGGGTGCCCCAGACGCGGCCGGTGGCGGTGGTGGCGGCGGCGACGCCGATGTGGGTGTACGCGGGGTTGAGGATGTTCGCGCGGTGGCCGGCGGAGCCCATCCACATGGCCACCATCTGGTCGGCGGTGACGTTGCCGTAGGCGATGTTCTCCCCGACGCGGCGCGCGGAGCAGGCCGTCAGCACGGCTCCGAGGTCGGAGCGGTGCACGAGCTGGCCGGTGGCGGCCATGTGCGCGGACCACTCCTCGGCGAACCGGTCGGCGCAGGCGGACACGGCCAGCGGCGCGAGGCCGGCCGCGGCGCGCTCGGCGTTGACGAGTTCCACGATCCGCGCCTCGTAGGCGTCGTCGAGCCCCGCCGTCGGCGTGGGCGTCGGGGTGGGCGTCGGCGTCGGGGTGGGGGCGGCCTCGAACCCGACGCGGTCCACGGCGAGGTTGCGGTCGCCGGCGCCGGCGCGGGAGGCGTCGTTGGTGAAGGACACCGCGACGGTGTGGGTGCCGGCCGCCCAGGAGCCGGGCACGGCGTAGTCGGTCCAGGTGGTGGCCGAGACGGTCAGCGTGGCGACGGTGGCGCCGTCGACCCGGACGGTGGCGCGGGGCGCCCCGAGGTACTGCTCGCCGCGCAGCCGCAGCACGAGCCGGGTGCTGGCGGGGGTGGTGACCGGCGCGGAGGCGGTGGCGTTGGTGAGCATCCGCAGGTGCTTGCCGCCGGAGGCGGTGGTGTCGGCGGTGACCACGGCGCGGCCCTGCGCGAGCGTCATGGCCTCACCCTCGGCGGTGGCGGTCGTCGCGGCGGTGGCCGTGGCGGGCGCGGCGACCAAGGCGGCGACGCCCAGGGCGAGGGCGGTCCGGGTGGCGCGGCGGGCGGCATCGGTCATGGCGGGCTCCATCGGCACGGGGGGCGGCGGGCTTGAGGCGAGGACCCCCCGCGCCGGGCGCGTCGCGCCGGCGCGGGGGGTCCTCCGGGTGGCCCCGGACACCGGGGCCTGCGCCCCAGCGTGGCACGGAGCCGACGACCGCCGCGGGGGCCGCCCCGCTCAGCAGGGGTGCGCCAGGCGCGCGGCCCAGTCGTGCAGCCCGGCCAGCAGCCGGTCCACGTCGGCGGCCGGGCGGACGACGAGGCGGACGAAGTCGCTGGTCATGCCGAGCTTGTTGCCGCACTCGCGGATGTAGACGCCGTGCTCGGCGACGAGGTGGTCGCGCACCCGCGCCCCGCCCCAGCCGGCGGGGAGCTTGACGAGCACGAAGTTGGTGGAGGTGGGGAAGACCGTCAGCCCGGGGACCTCGCGCAGCCGCGCGACCATGTCGTCGCGGTCGCGGGCGGCGAGGTCGAGGCTGCGCCGGTAGGCCGGCACGTGCTCGCCGAGCATCCCGACGACGGCCTCGGCGAGGGAGTTGAGGTTCCACTTCGGCAGCGCGCGGGCGACCTTCTGCGCGAGCGCCGGGTTGGCGACCATGTAGCCGAACCGGACGCCGTGCAGGCCGAAGTTCTTGCCGAGGCTCTTGAGGACGACGACGTTGTGCCGCACCGCGGCCTCGGCGGCGAGGGAGCACTCCGGTTCGGCGTCGACGAAGTCGAGGAAGGACTCGTCGACGACGACCAGGTCCAGGTCGCGCAGCTCGTCGAGCATCCGCACCATGCGCTCGCGCAGGACGTAGCCGCCGTCGGGGTTGTTCGGCTGGCACACGACGGCGACCCGCGAGCCGCGCTCGCGGACGAAGCGGACGTAGTCGTCGACGTCGAGGGCGAAACCGTCCTCCTCGCGCAGGCGGTACATGTCGACGCGCTTGCCGGTCTCCAGCGGCTGGTCGGTCCAGCGGCCGAAGGTGGGGATCGGCACGGCCAGGGACTCGCGCACCAGCAGGTGGTCGATCCAGGTGATGAGCTCGGTGGAACCGTTGGCCATCGCCACCGTCTGCGGGTTGAGCCCGAGCAGGTGGGCCAGGCGCCGCGTCGTGGCGGTGGAGTCGCTGGGGTAGTACTTCAGCAGCGTGGGCAGGTCGCGCGACAGCTGCTCGAACATCTCGGGCGTGGGGAAGTAGCTGTTGGTGGGGATGCAGAAGTCGGCGATCGGGCGCTGGGCGCCGAAGCGGCGCTCGACGTCGAAGAACGACGTGCTGTGGGCGTCGGCGTCGAGCCCGAGGCCGGTGCGCGGCGCGGGCGCCGGGCGGGCCGGGGCGGGGCGGGGGGTGGTCACGTCGGTGGTCACGGGGTTCTCCTGGGTGGCGTCGGGGCGGGTCGGCGGGAGGGGGTGGGGTCCGTGCCGTCAGGCGGCGCGGGCCGTCGTGGTGGTCCGCGCGTGGCTGACGAGCCTGTTCGCGACGGACACGGCGATCTCGCGCTGCGCCTCCTGCGTGGAGCCGCCGACGTGCGGGGTGAGCAGCACGTTCGGCAGCCCTCGCAGCGGGTTGGTGAACGGCCGGCCCGCCGCGGACGGCTCGTCGGGGAAGACGTCGATCGCGGCACCGGCCAGGTGCCCGCTGGTCAGGTGGCGGCGCAGGGCGGCGAGGTCGACGACGCTGCCGCGGGAGAGGTTGAGCAGGACGCTGCCCGGTCTCATGGCGGCCAGCTGCGCCTCGCCGATCAGCCCGGCGTTCTGCGGGCGGCCGTCGACGTGCAGGCTGACGGCGTCGGCCTGCACGAGCAGCTCGTGCAGCGTCTCGCACCGGCGGGCCCGTCCCACGGGTGCGCGCTCCGCCAGGTCGTGGAACACCACGTCCATGCCGAGGGCCTCGGCGAGCACGGACAGCTGGGTGCCGATGGCGCCGTAGCCGACGATGCCCAGGCAGCGCCCGCGCACCTCGTGGCTGCCGGTGGCGGACTTGTCCCACACGCCGGCGTGCGCGGCGGCGTTGCGCTCCGGCAGCCGGCGGGTGAGCGCGATGACCTCGGCCAGCGCGAGCTCGGCGACGCTGCGCCCGTTGGCGTGGGGGGCGTTGAACACCGCGACGCCGCGCTCGGTGGCGGCCTGCAGGTCGATCTGGTCGGTGCCGGTGCAGAACGCCCCGACGGCCTGCAGGTCGCCGGCCGCGTGCAGCACGCGGCGGCTGACGCGGGTGCGCGAGCGGATGCCGAGCACCTGCACGCCGCGGATCGCCGCGATGAGCGCGTCCTCCCCCAGGGCACCCCGGTGGTCGTCCACGTCGAAACCGGCGCGGTGCAGCAGCGCGGCGGCCTCGGGGTGCACGCCCTCGAGCAGCAGGGCGCGGGGGCGCCCGGTGAGCGGCCGGGACGGTCCGGCCGCGGCGAGCGGTGTGCGGGTCGGGGCGTGCGGGGCGGGCGTCATCGTCGGACTCCAAGAGGCGGAAGTGACCACCCGTTCGGTGGCTTGAACCCACCGTGACCGGTCCGCCTAGGGGTGGGCTGTGCACCACCCCACGTCTTCCTGGCACATGGTTCGCCCGGCACATCGCCTGCCCGGAACGTCGCCCGCCCGGCACGTCGTGCGTCCCACGGGAACGGCCCGTGCACCGGCAGCTGCCGGTGCACGGGCCGTCGCGCGTCAGGGGTCGGTGCCCGCCCTTGCCGCGGTCACCTGGTCAGCTGGGGTTCGCGCGGCGCCGGGCGGTCGCGGTCGACCCGCAACCGGGAGCGCACGAGCACGACGACGGCGGCGATCCACAGCGCCGCGGCGATCCACGGCGAGGCGTGGCCGAGGGAGTCGGCGGCGGCGCCCAGCGGGGTGGTGAGGCCGACGCGGTCGAGCAGCCAGCCGACCGCCGCCACCGCGGTGAGCACCGCGGCGGCGACCCGCAGCGGCCGGTAGGCGGCGGTGCGGGCGAGGACGACCAGCGGGGGCAGCACGAGCAGCACGACGACCAGCTGCATGATCTCGATGCCGAGGTTGAAGCCGAGCAGGCTGAGGACGAGCTGCGTCCCGGACAGGTCGAGCGCGGAGAGCGTCATCGAGAACGCCATGCCGTGGATGAGGCCGAAGAACCCGGCGACGAGGGGTTCGCGGCCCGGGAACAGGGGGCGCACGGCGTGGGCGGCGGCGATGAGGATGCTCACCGCGATGAGCGCCTCCACGGGTTGCTGCGGCACGGGCAGCCCGAGCGTCCCCAGCGCGAGCGTCAGGGAGTGCCCGACGGTGAAGGCGATGGTGATGGTCGTGATGCGGCGCACGGCGCGGCCGGTGCGGGCCACCTCGCGCCAGCGCCCGGCGGCGGCGAGCAGCGGGGCGGGCAGCAGCAGGGTGAGCAGGAACAGCTGGTGGTCGGTGCCCTCGGCGATGTGCGAGACGCCGAGGCGCAGCATGCCGGTGAAACCCCGCCAGGGGCTGCCGTCGTCGAGGTCCACGACGAGCGGCGGGATGGTGCCGCTGACGGTGTCGAGGGCGATGGCGCCCAGGCTGCTGGCCGTCTCGACGTTCCCGGCCGCCCAGTCGCTGCGCAGGACGACGTAGGTGTCCGCGGTCACGACCTGGTGCACGATCGCGTCGTAGTCGAGGGTGAAGCTGCGCAGGTCGGCGGTGTCGGCCGGGGTGAGCGTCGCCGTGGCGGTGACGGCCGGGAACGGTGCGGTCCCCCACTGCTGGGTCGTGGTGGTGGCGACGTCGGCGACGTCGACGGTCCAGGCCCCGGCGGCGGAGTCGACGCGGAAGTGCTCCTCGACGTAGGTGGAGATCTCCTCGGCGGTGGTCGCGGGGACGGCTCCGGCGGCGGGGACGTCGATGCCGCTGGCGAGGACGAGGTCCGCGGTGGGCAGGGTGAGCGCGGCGGTGATGTCGTCGGAGTGGACGTCGAGCTCGATCACCGTGGAGGGCACGACGTGCGCCGACGCCGGCGCCGCCGTCAGGAGGACGGCGGCGCCGGCGACGAGCGCCGCGAGGAGCGCACGCAGGCTTCGGTGCATGTCAGGACGTGAGACCGGCGTAGTCGCTGGTCTTGTCCCGCCACACCGCGTGCGGGTGGGCGCCCTCGAGGATGACGCCGTTCTGCATGGAGAACTCGATCCACACCGAGGGGCCGTCGATGCGGATGTAGTCGCCGCTCTCGTCCATCGAGGTGTTGCCCGCGTACGCGACGTAGGTGTCGTCCAGCTCGCTCTCGTACCCGGCGAGGATGGTGGCGGCGCTGACGTCGTCGACGTCGTGCACGTACGTCGCGATCGCGGCGAGCACCAGTTCCTTCTGCTCGGCGGTGAGGTCGGAGCCCTTGACGCCCTCGGAGGTGGTGGGGAA
>NZ_BAABIL010000279.1:0-3003 GCF_039542765.1 Kineococcus glutinatus | reverse complement strand
GGCCAGCAGCACGGCGCTCGCGGCGAGGCGGAAACCCGGCTGCACGGGCACCTGCAGCGCCTCCAGCGCCACCCCGGCGCCCAGCAGGGCCAGGGAGGTGCGGATCCACGCGAGGAAGGTGCGCTCGTTGGCGAGGGAGAAGCGGGCGTCGGGTTCGCGCCCCGTGCCGTACACGCGGCGGGGCCAGCGCCGGTCGCGGACGGCAGGCGGGGTGGGCTCCGACGGGGTGGGCTCCGGCACGGGCACAGGGTGTCGCACCGGGTGCGAGCAGCCGGGCGCGGCGGGGTGCCGTGGCGCGGGCGGGGCGCGAGCGGCAGGATTCGCGCGCACGGCTGCGCCGCGACGCGCAGCGAGGACGAGCACCGACCGGAACCACGACCGGAAGAGGACCCGATGGCCCACCCCCGCGCCGGGAAGTTCGCCGAGCCGAGCGACCTGATCGACGTCGCCCACGTCGTGACGAGCTACTACAGCACCACGCCCGACCCCGGGGACGTCGCGCAGCGCGTCGCCTTCGGCACCTCCGGGCACCGGGGTTCCAGCCTCGACGGGGCGTTCAACGAGGCGCACATCCTCGCCACCACCCAGGCCATCGTCGAGTACCGCGGCGCCCAGGGCTACGACGGGCCGCTGTTCGTCGGCCGCGACACCCACGCGCTGTCCGAGCCGGCCTGGACGACCGCGCTGGAGGTGCTGGCCGCCAACGACGTCACCGTGCTCGTCGACGCCGCCGACCGCTTCACCCCGACCCCGGCGGTCAGCCACGCGATCCTGGCGCACAACCGCGACGGCGCCGGGCGGGTGCGCTCCGGCGGCCCGGGCCTGGCCGACGGCATCGTCGTCACCCCCTCGCACAACCCGCCCCGCGACGGCGGCTTCAAGTACAACCCGCCGAACGGCGGCCCCGCCGACACCGACGCGACCAGCTGGATCGCGAACCGCGCCAACGAGCTGCTCGAGGCCGGCCTGGCGGGCGTCAGGCGCATCCCGTTCGCCCGCGCCCGTGCCGCCGCGCAGCCCTACGACTTCCTCGCCACCTACGTCGACGACCTGCCCTCGGTCCTCGACCTCGACGTGGTCCGCGACGCCGGCATCCGCATCGGGGCCGACCCCCTCGGCGGCGCCAGCGTCGACTACTGGGGCGCCATCGCCGAGCGGCACCGCCTCGACCTGACCGTGGTGAACCCGCTGGTGGACCCCACGTGGCGGTTCATGACGCTGGACGGCGACGGCAAGATCCGGATGGACTGCTCCTCGCCGAACGCGATGCACTCCCTCATCGACCGGCGCACGGAGTTCCAGATCTCCACCGGCAACGACGCCGACGCCGACCGCCACGGCATCGTCACCCCCGACTGGGGGCTGCTGAACCCGAACCACTACCTCGCGGTGGCGATCCAGTACCTGTTCTCCAACCGGGACGGCTGGCCGGCGGGCGCGGCGGTGGGCAAGACGCTCGTGTCGTCCTCGATCATCGACCGCGTCGTCGCCGACCTGGGCCGCACGCTGCTGGAGGTGCCCGTCGGCTTCAAGTGGTTCGTGCCGGGGCTGCTGGACTCCTCCGTGGGCTTCGGCGGCGAGGAGAGCGCGGGGGCCTCGTTCCTGCGCAAGGACGGCACGGTGTGGACCACCGACAAGGACGGCATCCTGCTGTGCCTGCTGGCCTCGGAGATCCTCGGCCGCACCGGCAGCACCCCCAGCGAGCTGTACAAGGGGCTCACGGACCGCTTCGGCGAGCCGGTCTACGTGCGCAGCGATGCCCCCGCCAGCCGCGAGCAGAAGGCGAAGCTGGGCAGGCTGGACGCCGCGCAGGTCAGCGCCGACACCCTCGCCGGGGAGCCGATCACGGCGAAGCTGACGGCCGCCCCCGGCAACGGCGCGCCGCTGGGCGGGCTGAAGGTCGTCACGGAGAACGCGTGGTTCGCGGCGCGCCCGTCGGGCACCGAGGACGTGTACAAGATCTACGCCGAGTCCTTCAAGGGCGGCCACCACCTGCGCCAGGTGCAGCAGGAGGCCCAGGCGCTCGTCGACGGGGTGCTCTCGGCCTGAGCGGTGCGCCCCGGGGCGGGGACGTCCGGCCGCGCGACACCGGCGTGTCGCGCCCCGGGCGTCCCCGTCCGACGGGCCTCAGCCGCGGGCGACCTCGCACCAGACCTGGATGTGGTCCGGCTGCCGGCGCCAGCCCCACTCCAGGCTCAGCTCGGACAGCAGCGCGGCGGTGCCCTCCCGCACGTCCAGCACCCCGGGCACCTCGAGGTCCACGACGATGCCGATGCCGTCGGCCCCCTCCCGCACCTCCACCGCCGCGGGCCGGTGCGCGCGCCCACCGGCGGCCAGCAGCTCGGCCGCGGCCTGCACGACGTCGTCGGCGCGGTCGCCGTCGATGCCGCAGCGCTCGGCGCAGAGCCGGACGAAGCGGCGGGCCTCGGCGAGCGCGTCGGCGTCGGGGGTGAGGCGGAGACGTGTGGTGTCCGCACCCCGGGTGTCCAGCGTCATCGCAGCGGTTCCTCCTGGGCGGACGCGGTCGGCCGAACGGGCCCGGTCGTGGGGCGCTTCTCCTGGTGGCGTTCGGCAGGGCCCCGGGAGCGTCGGCGGCGGCCCCCCTCTGGACCCGCCGCAACGGTACGTCCCCCCCTGCCCGGCATCAACCGCTGCCCGCGGCAACCACCCGCTGCGGGCGGCGCGGCGCGGTGGTGCGCCGGGCCGCCCGCCGAGCACGACCGAAGCCGTCACGAGGCGTGAAGCGACAGCCACGAGAAGTTCGAGGATTCACCCGCTCGGAGCATCCCGCCGTGCGGGGTGCCCACCCCCTGGGGAAGGTGGGGCGGGTGCCGATCACCTCCCGGGCCCTCGTCGTGGCGGCGCTGCTCGCCTCCTCCCCCGCCCGGGGCCTGCACGTCGTGGCGCCCGGGCCCGACGGTTCCGGCCTGCAGCGGGCCCTGCGCCGCGCGCAGCTGCTGCGCGAGCGGGCGGCGGCGGTCCAGCGGCACCGGCTGCGCGGCC
>NZ_BAABIL010000278.1:0-2587 GCF_039542765.1 Kineococcus glutinatus | reverse complement strand
CAGCTCCCCGGCGTTGCACCACACGAGGCGGCGGGCGCCGGCCACCCAGCGCCGGCTGGCCAGCAGGTTCAGCGGGTACAGGAGGTGGCCGAGCGGGCCGCCGACGACGGGGTCGCCCAGCGCCCGCAGCCGCCGGGTCTCCTCCGGGATGCGGCGCAGCATCACCTCGTCGACGTGGTGGAAGTCGCGGTGGCGCAGCGCCAGCCGCGCGGCGTCGGCGAGGTCCGCCGGGGAGAGGACGTCCAGCAGCACCTGGGGCAGGTCGAAGTTCAGGTGGGCGTTCAGCCCGACGAGCTGGTGCACCAGCGGCGGCGTGCCGGGGCGCTCGGCCAGCGCCAGCCGCCACGGCCCCGGCACCGGCCCGCCCGCGCGCCACGCCGCCAGCGCGTCGAGGTAGCGGGCCGCGAACGCCGCCGTCAGCCGGGCGACCCACTCGCCGTCGCGGAAGCCGCCGTCGTGCAGCTCCTGCCGCATCGCGAGGGTGCTGCGCAGGTACAGCCCGCAGAAGTGGCGCTCGTCGTCGGTCGCGCCCAGCTCGTCGTGCGCGCGCTCGAAGCGCCGCAGCAGTTCATCCAGCGGCCCGTCGGGCCCCTCGCCCCACATGTGCCCCTCCACGCAGCCGTTCCGGGGTCCTCCCGACCGCCGGCCGGAACCCCCGAAGCGACGCTCACGCACAGTAGTCGTTGCGAGGCGGTTCCTGAAGGGCCCGGCGCAGCGGGTTCGCGCCCGACACCTGCGCACCGGCCCGGCCGGCTCCCGCCCCGTCCTCGGGGGACGGGGCGGGAGCCGGCCGGGCCGGTGGCCTCAGAGCGGCCTGGGCTCGCCGTAGAGGAAGTCGTCCATCACGACGAGGTCGGTCCAGCCGCCGTCGGTGGCGTTCGGGCCGATCGGGGTGTTGCCGGAGGTGATGCGGACCTCGTAGATGTCGGCGGTCGTCTTGACGCCGAGGAACGACAGGCTGCCGCTGGGGGCGGTGCCCTTCACGACGTTCTTGCCCCACAGCTTGTTGCCCCACCGGTCGTAGAGCTCGACCTTCGTGCTGTCGGTGCGGTCGACGTCGGTGAAGACGGCGCCGAACCCGTTGACGGTGGCCGGGGTGGTGGTGCCCGGCTTGAAGAACCGGACCTTCGTGACCGTCGTCCCGATCGGGGTGAAGAGCCGCTGCGGGCTGAAGGTCCGGAAGTTCGCCATGTTCTGCCACTTGATGTTGGCGAAGAGGACCGGCGTGCCGGCGGGGTTGCTGTTGTCGGCGCTCACCTGGAACTTGTTGCCGTTGGAGTTGGCGAACACCGCACCGCGGGGCACCGCGGTGTTGAACAGGTCGCGCGGCATGAAGGCCGGCGTGGCGAGGTTGTCCGGCACCCCGTCCCAGTTGATCTCCCGGCGGCCGTTCGGCTTCCAGCCGACCGCGCTGCCGTTGTTCGGGCCGCCCAGCAGGGCGCGGAAGGCGTCCACGGTCGGCGTGAGGCCCCCGGCGTGGGCGGCCGCGCCCTCGATCTTGGTGAAGGAGGCGGCCTGCGCCGGGGAGGCCCCGACGGCCACCGCGACGGGGACGACGGCGGAGGCGAGGGCGGTGGCGAGGGCGGTGCGGCGGGTGCTGCGGCGGGTGCTGCGGCGGGCGGTGCTGCGCATGGCGGGTGTGCTCCTGGTTCGGGCGTCGGTGACGCTGCTCGGCGGTGGTCCGCCGCGGTTCCGGGAGACCTCCCGTGCTCGCTGCGGCTGGTACGAGCCTGGCCGCGGCGCGGGGCCGGGTCCTGAGTGGCGACCTACTCAGTTCCGGGTGCAGGTGGTGCTCAGGGGGCGCGTCAGCGCTCCAGCACCGCCAGGGCGCGGTCGACCAGGCCGGGCAGACCCTCGCGGCCGTCGCCCTCCACCCACGCCTCCAGCGCCAGCGTCACCGCCCCCAGCGCGGCGGCGGCCACCACCCGCAGCTCGTAGCTCACCGGCCCGCCGGTGCGCTCGGCGAGGGCGTCGCCGAACAGCCGCACCGTGGCGCGCTGGGAGTCCGCGACGTGCGCGCGCAGCGCCGGGGTCGTCAGCACCAGCCGGGTGCGCGCCAGCAGCGTGTCGCGGTCGGCGCCGTCGACGGCCGCGATCCCCTCCCGCAGCGCGTTGTGCAGCGCGGTGGCAGCCGGCTCGGCGGCCGGGCGGGCGCGGATGAGCGCGGCGATGACGGGGTCGTAGCCGTCGTTCTCGACCACCGCCTCCTTGGTGGGGAAGTTGCGGAAGAACGTCATGTGCGACACCCCGGCGGCCGCGGCCACCTCCGCCACCGTCGTCGCCTCGAACCCCTTGCGCAGGAACAGCTCCAGCGCGACCTCCTGGATGCGGCGGCGCGTGGCGGCCTTCTTGCGCTCCCGCAGCCCGGGCGGGCGATCGGCGGCGGGGTCTGCGGCGGGTCCCGCGGGTGGGCTCACACCGCCACCCTGCCAGCACCTCCCGGCCCGCCCGCGACCTGCCCGGCAGCGCCCAGCACCCGCTCCAGCCGCGCCGCGCAGCCGCCCGCCGACGTGCCCCGCCAGGCCAGGTGCGCGTCGGGCCGCACCAGCAGCGCCACGGGGCGGCCGGGGGCCGTCAGCACGGCCAC
>NZ_BAABIL010000277.1:0-1419 GCF_039542765.1 Kineococcus glutinatus | reverse complement strand
TCGCCACCCCGTGCGCGCTGGGGCAGCAGCCCACCGAGTACGACGGCGTGCTGCACCCGCTGGCCGACGACGAGCAGCTGGCCTTCGCGCTGCTGCACTCCCTCGACGACGCCCAGCGGGCGCGGGCGGTCGTCCACGACGTGGCACCGGCGGACTTCGTCACCCGCCAGGTCCCCGCGATCGGCGCGTTCGAGGTGCCGGACCACTACGACCTCGGCATGCCCGGCTACACGATCACGGACGTCGACCGCAAGGCGCTGACCCTGACCCGCGAGGCGCCGTCGGGGATCGGCGGCGACGAGCTCGGCCCGGCGCAGCAGGAGGCGCTGTGGCGGCTGCTGGACTGCTACCTGCAGCGGCTGCCCGCCGAGAGCGCGGCGGCGCACACCGCCGAGCTGCGCGAGCGCGGGATCGGGCGGGTGCACTTCGCGTGGGCCGGTGCCCAGCGGCGCGGGGCACCGCACTACTTCCGGGTGCAGACCGACCGCTTCCTCGTCGAGGCCGTCAACGCCGTGGCGGGCGGCAACCACCTGCACACCGTGCTGCGGGACGTCGGCGAGGACTTCGCCGCCGGCCTGCTGCGCTCGCGCGCCGGCACCGACGGCCGCTGGGGGCGGGGCCACCTGTCAAGCCGCACCACCTCCAGCGCGGCGGCCGGGGAGCGCTGAGCGGCCGGGGGGCCGCGCTCAGCGCCCGACGAGGCAGATCTGCTGGCGGCCGGTCGGGGCGAGGTCGACCCGCCCGGCCGCGGCGGGAACCGGCGCGGGAACCGCGGTGCGGACGGGGCGGGGCGCCCGTCGCGGCGCCAGGAGCACCCCGCGGCGGGTGCGGGCCTCCTCGACCTCGGCCAGCACCTCGCGGTAGTCGACCCAGTCGACGTGGCGGCCGGGCACGTCGGCGTTGTAGGGCGCGCGGAAGAGCAGGTGGTCCCAGGCCGGCGTCAGCGCACCGGGGACGGTGGGGCGGTCGTCGAGCAGCACGTCACCGGCGACGAGCGTCTTGTCGCGGGTGAGGATCATGCGGGTGGTCCACTCGTGCCCGAGGTGCTCCTCCACCCACTCGTACTTCTCGCGCACGCAGTGGCGGTAGTCCTGCACGGGGGCGGTGCAGATGCGCACGTCGTGCCCGTCCGCCAGCAGCCCCTGCATGCCCGCCACCGCGCCGGGCAGCACGGGCAGGTCGCGGAAGAAGCCGGGCGCGGTCATGACCTGGAGGATCTGCGCCGCCCACTGCATGCCGTAGTCGTCCTGGATCCAGTAGGTGCGCGAGCGCTCGCGGGGGTGGAAGGGCGCCGTGGGGTGGGTGCGGCGCCAGGCGGCGTCGAAACCCGCGCCGAAACCCGCGAGGACCTGGTCCTGATCGACGAGCACGAGCACGTCGCCACCTCTTCCTGTCGGCTCCGCGGGCCACCACCACGCC
>NZ_BAABIL010000276.1:0-4275 GCF_039542765.1 Kineococcus glutinatus | reverse complement strand
CCCGCGGAGCGCCAGCGCGTGCGGCCCGCCGTCGTCCCGGCCGCCGCGCAGGACCTGCCCGCCGGCCTGGCCCCCGCCTCCGGCCCCCGCGTCGTGCGCCGCCGCCTCGACGGCCGGCCGTGGGCCCCCCTGAAGATCGCCTCCGGCTGCGACCGGCGGTGCACCTTCTGCGCCATCCCCGCCTTCCGCGGCTCCTTCCTCTCCCGCCCCGTCGAGGAGGTCGTGGCGGAGGCGCACTGGCTCGGTGAGCGCGGTGTCAAGGAGCTGTTCCTCGTCTCGGAGAACACCACCTCCTACGGCAAGGACCTCGGCGACCTGCGCGCGCTGGAGGGCCTGCTGCCGCAGGTGGCGGCCGCCCAGGGCGTGGAGCGCGTGCGCGTGTCCTACCTGCAGCCGGCCGAGGTCCGCCCCGGTCTGCTGGACGCCCTCACCGGCACGCCCGGGGTGGTGCCGTACTTCGACCTGTCGTTCCAGCACTCCGCGCTGGCGGTGCTGCGCCGGATGCGCCGCTTCGGCGGTACCGATCCCTTCCTGGCGCTGCTGGAGCAGGTGCGCGAGCGCGCGCCGCTGGCGGGGGTGCGCTCCAACGTCATCGTGGGCTTCCCCGGCGAGACGGAGGCCGACGTCGCGGAGCTGTGCCGCTTCCTGGAGGCCGCCCGCCTGGACGTCGTGGGCGTCTTCGGCTACTCCGACGAGGACGGCACCGAGGCCGAGGACCTCGACGGGCACCTGCCCGAGGAGGAGGTCGCCGCCCGGGTGGAGGCGGTGGGCCGCCTCGTGGAGGAGCTCGTCGCCCAGCGCGCGGAGGAGCGCGTCGGGGAGGTGGTGCGGGTGCTCGTGGAGCAGGTGGACGCCGAGGGCGTCGTCGGCCGCGCCGAGCACCAGGGTCCCGAGGTGGACGGCACCACGCTGCTGCGGGTGGCGGCGGGGAGCGCCGTGGCCGTCGGCGACGTGGTGAGCGCCGAGGTGGTGGCCAGCGAGGGCGCCGACCTCGTCGCCGTGCCCCTCGCCGTGCCCGTGACCGCAGCGGGTGGCCGCCCGTGACGGCCGGGGCGGCCCGGCACCCGTCGCGGCACTGGCGCACGGCGCACCGCTACCACCTGCCCAACGCGCTGACGGTGCTGCGCCTGGTCGCGGTGCCGCTCTTCGTGTGGCTGCTCGCCCACGAGGGCGGGCGGCTGACCGGGTGGCGGCTGGGGGCGTTCGCGGTGTTCCTCGCGGCGGTCATCACCGACCGCTACGACGGCCAGCTCGCCCGCCGCTGGGACCGCGTCACCGACTTCGGCAAGATCGCCGACCCCATCGCCGACAAGGCGCTCATCGGCGGCGGCCTCGTGGTGCTCTCGCTCATCGGGGAGCTGACCTGGTGGGCGACGGCGCTGATCCTGCTGCGCGAGGGTCTCGTCACGCTGGTGCGCTTCCTCGTCATCCGCCGCGGGGTCATCCCCGCGGGCCGCGGCGGCAAGGTCAAGACGGTCGTGCAGTCCGTCGCGGTGGGCCTGTACGTGCTGCCGCTGCCGGGCTGGCTGCACCCCGTGGAAGCGGTGGTCATGATCGCGGCGGTGGTGCTGACCGTGGTGACGGCCCGGGAGTACCTCGTCGCCGCCTACCGGCTCTGGCGGCCGGCTCGGGTGCGCTGACCGTGTCGCGCGATCCGGGCCCGGCCGGCGCACCGCCCGCGGAAGAGCCCCGGGCCGCCGCGGTGGTGGCGGCGTGCGCGGCGCGGGGCCTGACGCTGGCGACCGCGGAGTCGCTGACGGGCGGGGCCCTGTGCTCGGCGCTCGTGGAGGTCCCGGGCGCCTCCCGGGTGCTGCGCGGCGGGGTGGTCGCCTACGCCACCGACCTCAAGGCCCTGCTGCTCGGCGTGGACGCCGGCCTGCTCGCCGAGCGCGGCGCGGTGGACGCCGCCGTCGCGGCGGTGCGGGGGCTCGGGGTCCGGGCGCGGCTGGGCGCCGACGCCGGCCTCGCCACGACCGGGGTGGCGGGGCCCGACCCGCAGGACGGCCGCGCCCCGGGCACGGTGTTCGTCGCGCTGGCCGCGGCGTGGCTGCCCGAGGGGGTGCTGGTGCGCCGCCTCCACCTGGCGGGGGAGCGCCCGGCGGTGCGGGCGGCAGCGGTGGAGGCGGCCCTGGCCCTGCTGGCGGAAGCCCTGTAGGCCTCGGCCGGCCGCAGCCGCTCGCCCGCGGGTGCTTCACCTGCACCGTGCGGCCTCCTAGACTCGGTGCCGGCGCGCCTCACGCCCAACCCCAGACCGGTCCACCACGCGGGCCGGCACCGCGGGGCAAAGGGGACTCCGGGAGCCTCGGGGCACCGCACGGCCACGTCTTCGACCAGCGGACGGCACGGCTGCGGCGGCGGGCGGGGCGTGGGGCCGGCCGTCGCGTGCGCAGCCGGAGGGTCCGACATGACCAGCGGCAAGCAGTTGAAGGCGCGCGTGCGCGACCGGATGGCCCGCACCGGTGAGCGGTACGCCGTGGCCCGGGCGCACGTGCTGGGAGCGGCCGGGGGGAGCGGACCCGTCGTCGACGCCGGGTGGACGCTGCGCGGTGGCACCGACCCGGACACCGCCGCACTGGCCAACGTCCTCGCGCACCGCGGGGTCACCGGGCCGGACGGGCCGCTGACCGAGCCGCTGCTGCTCCTCGTCGGCGGCGGTCTGGGGGCCGGCTACATCCTGTGGGAGTTCGCGCACGACGACAGCCGCGTCGTCACCCTCGGGTTCACGCACTCCTGGCAGTACGTCGACCGCCGGCTGGCCGCGACGGTCGAGCGGCTCGGGCTGGACGTGACGTGGTCGCGCACCGGTGGCGCCGTCGCCGCGGCCCGGGCGCTGGCCCGGGCGCTGGCCGCCGGGGACCCGGCCGTCGTCTGGCCGGACCGCTACCACGTCGGCTACTGGCACCTGCCCGCCTTCCTCGACGGTCACGGCGGCCACCCCGTCGTCGTCTACGCCGCCTCCGGCGACCGCGTGCACGTCGACGACCGCACGCTGGCCCCGCTGACCGTGCCCACCGCCGACCTCGACCGGGCGCGGGCCCGGGTGGGCAGCTACCGGAACACGATGCTCGTCGTGCGGTCCTCGGACGCCGTGGTCCCGGCCGACCGGCTGCGCGCCGCGGTGCGGGACGGGCTGGTCGCGACGGTCGAGCACCTGTCGGGTTCCTCGACGTCGTTCGCGCTGCCCGCGTGGCGCAAGTGGTCGCGCCTGCTCGTCGACGAGCGCGCGGTCAAAGGCTGGCCGGCGGTGTTCGCCGACCGGCGCGGGCTGCTGCGGGCGCTCGCCGGGGTGTGGGAAGCGGTCGAGCCTGCCGGGATGGGCGGTGGGCACCTGCGCGGGGTGTTCGCCGACGGGCTCGTGCAGGCCGCCGCCGTCCTGGGGGAGCCGGCGCTGGCGGGGGAGGCGGAGCGGTGGCGGGAGATCGGGCGGCGCTGGCACCTGCTGGCCGAGACCGCGCTGCCGGACGACGTCCCGGCGATCGCACGGCTGCGGGAGCTGACCGCGACGGTCAGCGGTGCCGTCGCCGAGGGCGATGCCGGGGCCGCGGAGCGCGCCGCGGCCGCCGAGGAGCTGTGGCGGCTGCGGGACGAGCACGCGGGGGCGCCGCTGGACGAGGCACGCCTGGCCCGGGTCCGCACGACCATGAGCGAGCACCTCACGGCGATCCACCGGGCCGAGGCGAGCGCCGTCGCGTCGCTGGGGGCGGTGCTCGGCCGTTGAGCGGGCAGGTCCTCCCGGATGCGGAACACGGGGTTGCCGTCGAGAGTTGAGCCCGATGTGCTCAGCCTTCGTCCCGCAGCGCCGTCCGGCCGCCCCTCGGGGTACCGTGGTCACTCCGTCACTACCAGCCACCGGGTGGGGGAGCAGCGTCCCGCACCGGCCGCGCTGGCCACGCCGGCGCGGGCGGGGAAGGGGGGTCGTCCCGTGGTCGTCCTGCGACGCACGATCGGTGACGTGCTGCGCGAGCAGCGCCGTCGCCAGGGCCGCACGCTGCGCGAGGTGTCCGCCACCGCGCGCGTCTCCCTCGGCTACCTGAGCGAGGTCGAGCGGGGCCAGAAGGAGGCGTCCAGCGAGCTGCTGGCGTCGATCTGCTCCGCGCTGGACCTGCCGCTGTCGCACGTGCTGCACGAGGTCACCCAGCGGGTCGCGGACGCCGAGGGCGTCGGGGGCCGCCTTCCCGCCGCGGCGGTCGTCGCCGCACCACCGGCCGCCGCGGGGCCGGTGTTGGAGGTGGCGGCCGCCGAGCGCGAGCGCGCCCGGGCGGCGGTCCTCACCCT
>NZ_BAABIL010000275.1:0-1830 GCF_039542765.1 Kineococcus glutinatus | reverse complement strand
CTCGCGTACCGCGCGGTGCACGCCGACCCCGCACCGGGGACCGCCGACCCGGCGCCGGGAACTGCCGTCCTCGTCCAGCGGCTCGTCGACGCCGACGCCGCGGGGGTGCTGTTCACCGCCGCCGACGGCGCCGCCGCGCGGCTGGAGGCGTCCTGGGGGTTGGGGGAGCCGGTGGTGCGCGGTCTCGTGACGCCCGACACCTGGGTCCCGGCGCCCGGTGGTGGCCTGGAGCACCGCGCGGGGGACAAGCGCACCCGCGTCGACCGCGCCCCCGGCGGGACGGCCACCACCGCGGTGCCGCTGCGCGACCGCGCCCGGCCCTGCCTCGACGAGGTGCGGGTGCGGGAGGTGCTGGCGCTGGGGGAGGCGGTGGCCGCCCACCTCGGCGGCCCGCAGGACGTGGAGTTCGCCGTCGCGGCCGGGCGGGTGTGGCTGCTGCAGGCCAGGCCGGTGACCGCCCCGCTGCCGCCCCCGGGTGCGGCCCCGGGTGCGGCCCCGGGTGCGGCCCCGGGTGCGCTTCTGGTGGGCGCCGCCGGCAGCCGGGGGAGCGCCGCGGGTCCCGCCCGGCTGGTGCGTTCTGCTGCGGACTTCCCGCACGTGCAACCGGGTGACGTGCTCGTGTGCCGCGAGACGGACCCGGCGTGGACGCCGCTGTTCGGCGTCGTGGCCGCCGTCGTCACCGAGGTCGGCGGGGTGCTCAGCCACGCCGCGATCGTCGCCCGGGAGCGGCGGCTGCCCGCCGTGCTCGGGGTCCCCGGTGCCCTGGGTGTGCTGCGCGACGGGCAGCACCTCGTCGTCGACGGTGACGCGGGGACCGTGCGGCCCGCCTGAGCCGCTACGGGATCGCGGCCAGCCGCGCGTAGCGCTCCTCGACGCGGGCGATCTCCGCCTCCGCCGTCGGGCCGCCGGGGTGCCCGTCCAGCAGCGCCGCGAGCCGGTGCAGGCAGTCGTGCCAGCCGGCGGCCGGGTCGGCGGGCGGCAGGTCCGGGTCGCCGATCCACGTGGTGAACGTCAGCAGGGTGCCGCCTGCGGTGGGTACCAGCTCCCAGCGCAGCACGTCGACGTCCCACGTCCACTCGAAGACGGCGGGCGGGTCCCAGACGCGGACCTCGCCGGTGGTGGCGGTGTCCTCGCCGATGCGCTCGCCGTGGGCGGCGACGACCTCCGGCCAGAACGGCAGGGTGAGCCGCGCCCCGGCCCGGCGTTCGCCGACGACGTCGCAGGGCAGCCGGGCGCGCAGGTGCCCGGAGTCGGTGATGGCGCGCCAGACCTTCTCGCGGGGGTGGGCCAGGTGGCGCTCGTAGCGCAGCACCCGCCGGCCGTCGGGGTCGCGGTGCAGCGTGCCGAGGGGCTCGTCCATCAGTCCTCCATCTCGTCGAGGTGCTGCTCCAGGGCGTCGAGGCTGCGCGCCCACATCGCGCGGTAGGGCTCCAGCCAGGCGTCCAGCTCCCGCAGCGGGTGGGGGCGCAGCCGGTACCAGCGGCGCTGCGCGTCGGTCCGGACGCTGACGAGGCCGGCGTCGCGCAGGGCCCGCAGGTGCTTGGAGGTGCTGGGCTGGGGAATGCCGAGGGCGGCGGTGAGCTCACCGACGGGGCGTTCGCCGGTGCGCAGCAGTTCGACGATGCGCAGCCGGTTCGGCTCGGCCAGCGCAGCGAGCGCGGCGGTGTCCACGGCTCGAGCATGCAGCGATGTGCATATGCCCGTCAAGGCATGTTCGGGGGCTCGCCGGCCCGCCCTTCTCCAGGTCCGGGCGCCGGGCGCGGCCCCGCGGAGCGCCCGAACCCGGAGATGGGCGGGGGAGGGGTGCCGGCAGAGCGCCCGAACCCGGAG
>NZ_BAABIL010000274.1:0-2368 GCF_039542765.1 Kineococcus glutinatus | reverse complement strand
GCCGTCGAGGTGCGCCCGCTGCGCTGGTGGGACCTGGAGGCCGTGCTCGCCGCCGAGCGCGACCTGTTCGGGGCGACGGCCTGGTCGGCGGAGTCGTTCTGGGCGGAGCTGGCCCAGCCCAACCGCCGCTACGTCGCGGCCGTCCGCGGTGGGGAGCTGGTCGGCTACGGCGGCGTCATGGTCAACGGCGCGGACGCCGACGTGCAGACGCTGGCGGTGCTGCGGGCGGGGCAGCGGCGGGGGACCGGGGCGCTGCTGCTGGCGCACCTGGCCCGCACGGCCGAGGGCCTCGGGGCGGCCGTGCTGCTGCTGGAGGTCGCCGCCGGCAACGCGGCGGCGCTGCGGTTGTACGAGCGGTCCGGGTTCGAGCGGATCGCGCTGCGCCGCAGGTACTACCCCGACGGCGGCGACGCCGTCATCATGCGCCGCCGCCTGCCGGGGCCCGGGTCCTGAGCGCCGCCCGCGGGCCCGGTGCGCTCAGACGTGCAGGCCGCACTCCGTCTTCGACGTACCGGCCCAGCGGCCGGCGCGGGGGTCCTCGCCCGGCTTGACGGCGCGGGTGCAGGGGGCGCACCCGATGGACGGGTACCCCCGGAGGGTCAGCTCGTTGCGGGGCAGGTCCCGCTCGACGACGTACGCCTCGAGGTCCGCCAGGCTCCAGCGCACCAGCGGGTTGACCTTCACGAGGTTGTTCTTCGCGTCCCACGCCACCACGGGCGTGCCCGCCCGGGTGGGTGCCTCGTCGCGGCGCACACCGGTGGCCCAGGCCGCGTAGCCGTCGAGGGCCTCCGCCAGCGGGAACACCTTGCGCATGGAGCAGCACAGCGCCGGGTCGCGCTCGAACAACCGCGGCCCGAACTCCGCGTCCTGCTCGGGGACGCTCTGGCGCGGCAGGACGTCCCTCACGGTGATCGGGAGCCGCTGCCTCACGGCGTCGCGCATGAGCAGCGTCTCGGGGAAGTGGTAGCCGGTCTCCAGGAACAGCACGTCCACCCCGGGCAGCACCCGGGCGTACAGGTCGAGCAGGACCGCGTCCTGCATGGAGCCGGCCACGGTGATGGAGGAGCCGAACTGCTCCACGGACCAGCGGACGACGTCCAGGGCGTCGGCGCCCTCCAGCTCCTCGCCCGCGCGGGCGGCGAGCCGCTGCCGCCCGGCCTCGTCGAGCTCCAGGCCCGGTGCGGTCACGGTCATGACGAACCTCCTCGCGGAACGGGTGCGACGCCCAGGAAGCGGACGGCGAAGATGCGCAGGCACTCCGCGCACCGCCAGGCCGTCGGGGACGCCTCGTCGGGGTACAGCTGCTCGCCCGCGCAGAAGGGGCAGTGCAGCGGCGTGCTGCGCCCGCCCTCCTCGCTCACCGCAGGTCCTCCTCCTCGGCGCGGGTCGCCCACTGGGCGAAGCGCTCGGCGGGACCGCGTTGTTCCAGCCAGCGGCGGGTGAGGCGCTCGACGTAGTCGGGCAGCTCCGCAGCGGTCACCTTGTGCCCGCGCAGCTTGCGGCCGAAGCCGACGTCCAGGCCGAGGCCGCCACCGAGGTGCACCTGGAAACCGGGGACCTGCTCGCCGGCGTCGGTGGTGACGATCTGGCCCTTCAGGCCGATGTCGGCGGTCTGGATGCGCGCGCAGGAGTTCGGGCAGCCGTTGATGTTGACCGTCACCGGCTCGGCGAGGTCGGGCAGGCGGCGCTCCATCTCGGTGATGAGGTCCATCGCCCGCTGCTTGGTCTCGACGATGGCGAGCTTGCAGAACTCCACGCCGGTGCAGGCCATCGTCGAGCGGCGCCACTGGCTGGCGGTGGCGGGCAGGCCGATCTCGGCGGCGGCGGCGGTGAAGGACGCCACGTGCTCGTCGGCGACGTCGAGGACCACGAGCTTCTGGTGGGCGGTGGTGCGCAGCCGGGTGGAGCCGTGCGCCTCCATGACGTCGGCCAGCGCCAGCAGCGTGGGGCCGTCGACGCGGCCCACCTGCGGGGCCAGCCCCACGTAGTTGCGCCCGTCGACCTGCTTGTGCACGCCGACGTGGTCGGGCGAGTTGACCGCCACCGGCGCGGGGCCGTCGAGGAGCTCGCGGTGCAGGTACTCGTCCTGCAGGACCTGGCGGAACCTCGCCGCGCCCCAGTCGGCCACGAGGTACTTCAGCCGGGCGCGGTTGCGCAGCCGCCGGTAGCCGTAGTCGCGGAAGATGCCGACGACGCCGGCCCACACGTCGGGCACCTCCTCCAGCGGCACCCACGCCCCGAGCCGCTGGGCGAGGTGGGCGCTGGTGGAGAGGCCGCCGCCGACCCACGCGTCGAAACCGGGACCGTGCTCGGGGTGCACCGAGCCGATGAAGGCCACGTCGTTGATCTCGTGGACGACGTCGTGGCG
>NZ_BAABIL010000273.1:0-884 GCF_039542765.1 Kineococcus glutinatus | reverse complement strand
GGACGTGGACCTGTCCACGGACCTGGCCGCGCTGCTGCCGCTGATCGCCCCGCTGCTGTCGGGGCACTCCGACGTGGCCATCGGCTCCCGCCTGGCCCACGGCTCGCGCGTGGTGCGCGGACCCAAGCGGGAGTTCATCTCCCGCAGCTACAACCTGCTGCTGCACGGGGCGCTGCGGGTGCGCTTCAGCGACGCCCAGTGCGGCTTCAAGGCCATCCGCAAGGACGCCGCCGACGCCCTGCTGCCCCTGGTGGAGGACACCGGCTGGTTCTTCGACACCGAACTGCTCGTGCTGGCCGAGCGCGCCGGCCTGCGCATCCACGAGGTCCCCGTGGACTGGGTCGACGACCCCGACTCCCGCGTCGACATCGTCACCACCGCCCTGGCCGACCTGCGCGGCATGGGCCGCCTGGCCCTGGCGCTGGCCCGCGGCCGGTTGCCGCTGGCGCGGGTGCGCTCGGAGCTGGGGCGCACCCCGGCGCTGGCCGCGGCCGCGGGGGTGGAGCCCAGCCTGCTGGGGCAGCTGGTGCGGTTCGGTCTGGTCGGGGCGGTGAGCACCATCGCCTACGCCCTGCTGTACGTCGTGCTGCACCCGCTGCTGGGTGCGCAGCCGGCGAACTTCGCCGCGCTGCTGGTCACGGCGGTGGGCAACACCGCGCTCAACCGCCGCCACACCTTCGGGGTGCGGGGCCCGCAGGGCGCCGCCCGTCACCACGTGCAGGGTCTCGTCGTGTTCGCCCTGGGCTGGGCGCTGACCTCGGGCGGCCTGGCGGCGCTGCACGCCGGTGACGCCGGTGGCCGCGGCGCGGAGCTGGTGGTGCTGACGGTGGCGAACCTGCTGGCGACGGTGCTGCGCTTCCTGCTGCTGCGGACGTGGGTGTTCC
>NZ_BAABIL010000272.1:0-547 GCF_039542765.1 Kineococcus glutinatus | reverse complement strand
CGGGTGCCGGTGGCGTCGACGGCGACGCCGCCGTAGACCCGCCGGTCCAGGACCCCCGCGCGCAGCGCGCCGGCGTCGGCGTAGGTGGTCACGGCGAACGCGTCGGCGTCCTGCCCGGCGAGCGCGGTGGTGATCGCGGTGACCGCCTGGGGCGGGCCGGCCACGCCGATCGGCACCTGGTGCGGTGCGGACCTCGCCGCGGGCAGGCCGAGGGCGGTGAACAGCGTCGCCACCACCGCCGCCAGGACGAGCACCAGCGCGGCGGCGGTGCCCAGCGTGCGCCCGGGGCCGCCGGTGGCGCGGTGGGGGGCCGGCGGGTGGGCCGCCGGGGCCGCACCGGTGGTGGGTGGGGTGGTGGGGGGGGTGGGGACGTGGGTGGACATGGCTGCTCCTCGTGGACGGCCGGTCCGGGGGCCGGAGTTCCACAACCGTAGATTTCCCCACGCGTGGAAGTCAACGACGGGAGAGCTAGGGTGGCGGCCACCGAGGGACGTGGAGGACGCGTGGGCACAGCGGGTGGGGCGGGGCGCCGGGCGCCGCGGCAGGA
>NZ_BAABIL010000271.1:0-2260 GCF_039542765.1 Kineococcus glutinatus | reverse complement strand
ACCTGGGCGTCGACGGCGGTGAGGTCGAGCACGCGCGGGGAGCGGCTGTGCAGGTAGTCGCGCGCCGCGGGCAGCTCGACGTCGTGCTCGGCTGCGATGCGCAGCAGGGACTCCAGCTCGGCCAGGTGCACCTCGGCGAGGTAGTCCTCGCCCTCGGCGGTGGCCCGGTCGACGGCGGCGCGGGTGCTGTCCACCCGGCCCTCGATCTCGCGGCGGAACTGCGACGGCCGGCCGGTCTCGGCGGGCGTCGCGCCGGTGGTGTCGGTGCGGAACTCGGGGAGCGACATGTGCAGGCACCTCCAGGTGGGGGTGGGTTCGCGGGCCGCTGCGCGGGGGCGCACCGGCGGGCGGGAGCGGTCGGACGCGCCCGGTGCACCGGGGGCGTCGATCCGCGGGGGGCGTGGGGCGTGCCGCGGTGATCGCGGGTTCGGGACGTCGGCATCCTGCCCGATCGTCGTGCGGCGTGTCGTACCGGCCCGGACCGGGAGGTGGGGGACACTCCTCCGGCCCGCTGCGGTGGCCGGCTCTTCGAGAGTAGGGCCGCCGGTGGGTGGGGGCCAACCCCGCTGTGGACGGGCCGGCGGTCGTCGCCGGAGCGCCCCGGGTCGCCCCGGGTCGAAGACCCCGCCGGGGTGCGGCACAATCCGTGGCTGCCCGGCCACCCGGTGGCGCGACCGGCAGCGGACCCCTCCACCGTCCGCGGGTGCTCGTCCGCTCCCAGCGGTCCGGGTCGGGCATGGATTCGGGGCGCTGGACGTTGCCCCGGCGGCACCGGCACAGCTGGCTCCGCCAGGTGGAGGACCGGACGAGAGATTCGGAGTGTGAGGCAGGGCCATGGCCACCGACTACGACGCACCGCGCAAGACGGACGACGAGCTCAACGAGGACTCCCTCGAGGAGCTGAAGGCGCGCCGCACGGACAAGTCGTCCGGTGCGGTCGACGAGGACGAGACGGAGGCCGCGGAGGGGTTCGAGCTGCCCGGCGCGGACCTGTCCAACGAGGAGCTGTCGGTGCGGGTCCTCCCGCGGCAGGCCGACGAGTTCACGTGCTCCAGCTGTTTCCTGGTGCACCACCGCAGCCAGCTGGCGGGCGAGCGCGCCGGCAACCTCATCTGCAAGGAGTGCGCCGCCTGACGCGCCCGCGCGGGTGGTCCGCCCCGCCGTCGCCCGTCCGGCCGGGACGGGCGGCACGCCGGGGCGCGCACCGGTGCCGGGGCGGCGGCCACCCGCCGGTCACCGGCCCTGCAGGGCCCTGACGAGCGCCTCGGGCCGACGGGTGGAGACCACCCAGTACGGCGTGGGGTCCTCCTCGTCGACGACGGGCACGCGCACGCCCGTGGGCACCCACCCGCGCGTCACCAGGTGGGCGCGGGCGTCGAGCTCCGTCCCGAGCGCCCGCCGCAGGGCCGCGCGGTCCAGGGCCTGCGCCGGGCCGAGGGCCTCCAGCGGGATCCGCGAGCGCCCCGCGACCAGCTGCCCGCCCTCCACCCGCACCGGGGTGGACGTCACGGCCAGGGCCGCCGCCACCACCAGCACGGCCAGGACGGCCACCACCACCGCCGCGCGCGGCCCGAAGACCGGCAGCGGCACCAGCCCGGCGGTGAACGCGATGGCGCAGCAGGCGGTCCAGGCCCCGGCGGAGGGCCACAGCCGCTCCGCGTGAGCGGTGTCCGCCCCGCCGGGCCCCGTCGGCGCGTCGCCTCCGGCGGGCACACCCGGGCTGCTGGTCACGGCGGCAGCCTCTCACGGGCGGCGGGCCGCGCCGGCGGGGCGGGGTAGGGTCGGCACCCGTGAACGGCAGCGACGCGGGCAGCCCGGCGCCCTCCCTGGAGGTGGCGCTGCGGCGCACCGACCCCTCGGTGCCCGTGCCCTCCTACGCGCACCCCGGTGACGCCGGCGCGGACCTCAGCACCCGCGTCGACGTGACGGTGGGGCCCGGCGAGCGGGTGACCGTGCCCACGGGCGTCGCCATCGCGCTGCCCGACGGCTTCGCCGCCTTCGTGGTGCCCCGCTCGGGCCTGGCGGCCCGGCTGGGCCTGACCACGCTCAACGCGCCGGGCACCGTGGACGCCGGCTACCGCGGGGAGATCAGGGTCACCCTGCTGAACACCGATCGCGAGCGCCCCGTGCGGCTGAACGCGGGCGACCGCGTCGCACAGCTCGTCGTGCAGCGCGTGGAGCGGGTCCGCTTCGTCGAGGTCGACGAGCTGCCGGGCTCCGCGCGCGGTACCGGCGGGCACGGCTCCAGCGGTGGCGCGGC
>NZ_BAABIL010000270.1:0-921 GCF_039542765.1 Kineococcus glutinatus | reverse complement strand
CGCTCGGGCCGCAGCACCCTGCTGCTGTCGGTGGTGGCGTCCCTGCTGGGGCACGGCACCGACGTCGTCGTCGCCGCGCCGCGCGCCTCGCCGCTGCGGGACCTGGCGGGCCGGGCGGGCGTGCGGGCGGTGCTCACCGGCGCCGACCTCACCGCCGAGGAGCTCGAGCCCGTGCTGGGGGAGGTGGCGGGCCCCGCGGTGCTCGTCGTCGACGACGCCGAGCTGCTGCGCACGGTCCGCGCCGACAACTGGTTGCAGTCGTTCGTGGCCGGTGCCGCCGACCGCGGCTGCGCCGTCGTGCTGGCCGGCCGGGCCGGGGAGGTGGGGGCCGGCTTCTCCGGCTGGCAGGTCGACGTCCGCAAGAACCGCCGCGGTGCGCTGCTCTCACCGCAGGACGCGGTGGACGGCGACGCGGTCGGGGTGCGGCTGCCGCGCAGCGCCGTCGGGGGCCGCGTGCACCCCGGGCGCGCCCTCGTGCACCTCGGCGACGGCCAGCTCCTCACGGTGCAGGTGCCCCTCGGTGAGGTCGCACCCCCCGCGGGCACCTAAACTCTGGGAGTGCGCATCGACCTGCACACCCACTCCACCGCCTCCGACGGCACGCAGCCGCCGGAGGACGTCGTCGCGTCCGCGGCGAGCGCCGGCCTCGACGTCGTCGCCCTCACCGACCACGACACGACGGCCGGCTGGACCGCGGCCCTCGCGGCGGGCGAGCGCCTCGGGGTGCGGGTGGTGGTCGGCACCGAGATCAGCTGCCGCGTGAGCGGCACCTCCGTACACCTGCTGTCCTACCTGCACGACCCCGCCTCCCCGGCGCTGGCGGAGAGCATGCTCGACGGCCGCACCTCCCGGGAGCAGCGCGCCCGGCTCATGACCGAGCGCCTCACCCCCGACGTCGGCATCACCTGGGACGACGTCCTC
>NZ_BAABIL010000269.1:0-2475 GCF_039542765.1 Kineococcus glutinatus | reverse complement strand
CCGCGCGCGGAACCGCCGCGCCCGCCACCGGACCCGGCGGGACGGCGCCCGCCGCGGGCACCGCGACCGACCTCCCCGAGGTCCTCGACCTCCTCCGCCGCCAGACCCGCGCGGGTGCGCTGCGTGCGGGGCAGCCGCCCCGCGGTGCCGGTGGGGATGTTCAGGTCCTCGAACAGGTGCGGCGACGTCGAGTACGTCTCCAGCGGCTCGCCGAACCCGAGGTCCAGCGCCTTGTCGATGAGCGCCCAGCGGGGCAGGTCGTCCCAGTCGACGAACGTCACGGCGGTGCCGGTGTTGCCCGCGCGACCGGTGCGGCCGATCCGGTGCAGGTAGGTCTTCTCGTCCTCGGGGCACTGGTAGTTGACGACGTGCGTGACGTCCTCGACGTCGATGCCGCGCGCCGCGACGTCGGTCGCCACGAGCACGTCGACCTTGCCGTTGCGGAACGCGCGCAGCGCCTGCTCGCGGGCGCCCTGGCCGAGGTCGCCGTGCAGGGACGCGGCGGCGAAGCCCCGCTCCTCCAGCTGCTCGGCGACGTTGGCGGCGGTGCGCTTGGTGCGGCTGAACACGATGGTCAGCCCCCGGCCCTCCGCCTGCAGCAGCCGCGCGAGCACCTCGACCTTGTCCATGGCGTGCGTGCGGTACACGAACTGCGTGATGGCCGCGACGGTGGCGCCGTCGTCGGTGGGGTCCACCGCCCGGATGTGGACCGGGTGCGTCATGTACGTGCGGGCCAGCGACACCACGGCGCCGGGCATCGTGGCGGAGAACAGCATCGTCTGGCGCGCCGGCGACGTCTGCGCCAGCAGCTTCTCCACGTCGGGCAGGAAGCCGAGGTCGAGCATCTCGTCGGCCTCGTCGAGCACCACGCACGTGACCCGGGACAGGTCCAGGTGCTTCTGCTGGGCCAGGTCCAGCAGGCGCCCGGGGGTGCCGACGACGACGTCGACGCCCTTGCGCAGCGCCTCGATCTGCGGCTCGTACGCGCGACCGCCGTAGACGGTCAGCACGCGGGTCCTGCGGATGCGGCTGGCGGTGGTGAGGTCGTGGGCGACCTGCACGGCCAGCTCGCGCGTCGGCACGACCACCAGGGCCTGCGGTTTGCCCGGGTCCGGCAGCGCGTCGTACGCGGCCTCGCCGGGGACGGCCGTGCGCTGCAGCAGCGGCACCCCGAAGCCGAGGGTCTTGCCGGTGCCGGTCTTGGCCTGGCCGATGATGTCGTGCCCGGACAGCGCCACGGGCAGGGTCATGGCCTGGATGGGGAAGGGCTTGACGATGCCCGCCCCGGCCAGGGCCTCGGCGATCTCGGCGAGCACGCCGTGCTCGCCGAAGGTCTCCGGGTGCGGGGGGTGGACACGGGCCGCGGCCCGCTCGTCCGTGCTCGTCTGCTCGGCGCTCGTCGGTTCGGCGCTCGTGGTCTCTGTCATGCGTCTCCGTACGGGGAGCGGCGGCTGCCCCGCCCCGTGTGCAGGACCCGCCGGGTCCCCGGCTCAGGAGGGAGGGCCGCGTCGCGGCGGTCGGCAGCCGATCGTGACTGGCGACCGGGCAACCCTGAACGCACCCATGGTAGCCGTGCGGGGCCCGGAGGCCGCCCCGAGCGCACCGCGGCCCCCGCACCCCGGGTGGGGTGCGGGGGCCGCGGCCCGCCGGAGCGGTCGTGTCAGTGGTGGGTGAGGCTGCGGTTGCGCCCGCGCGTGCCCCCGGCGACGGCCGCGACGCCCGCCGCCGCCAGCACGACCTGGATGACGAGCGTGATGATGGTCCCGGCGTTGATCGCGTTCCCGATCCACGCCCCGATGAAGGCCGCCACGAGACCCACGAGGATCGTCGCGACCCAGCCCATGGCCTGCTTGCCGGGGACGACGAGGCGGCCCAGGGCGCCGATGACGAGACCGACGACGATCGCCGAGATGATGCCGTTGATGCCCACGTGTGCCTCCGTGCTCTCTGACCGGCCGGGGTGGCCGACTGTCGTGCAGATCACGTGAAGCGTCGCACCGGTCAAGGCCTTCCGCCACACGAGGAAGTCTGCTAGTGCGCCATCCTCGTGTGGCGGGCCGTCGGCGTCGTCAGGCGATCGTGAACCCCACGTGCCGCACCTCGGCGGCGCCGATGTCGACGTAACCGATCACGCTGCCCGGCACGATCACCTCGCGTCCCTTGACGTCGCGCAGGCGGAGCGTGCCGCCCTCGGCGAGGGCGGCCGTCACCGCCGCGGAGATCTCGTCGGGCGACTGCTCCGACTCGAGCACCAGCTCCCGCGCCACGTCCTGCACGCCGATCCGAACTTCCACCGCGGTCCTCCCTGACGTCGGGCGGTGCCGGCGCCGTCGGGCACCGCACCGTGCTGCGATCCGGCCCGTTCCCCGCGAGGGCCGCGGACCCGAGCTGCGATCGAGGTTAGTCCGAGGTCGCCGCGCAGGTCCGGGCGGTTCACCCCCAGCGGACGCCGCGCACCGCCGCGCCGCCCGCTGC
>NZ_BAABIL010000268.1:0-4110 GCF_039542765.1 Kineococcus glutinatus | reverse complement strand
GACGTCGACGAGCGCGTCGAACCAGGCGCGCCCGCCGGTGAGGGCGGCGGCGGGCCCGCGGCCGAACACCGCCCCGAACAGGTCGAGGTCACCGCCGGGCGCACCCGGACCGGCAGCGGCGCCCACGGTCGCGTCGTCGCTCACAGCCGGAAGAACGCGGTCTCGCCCGGCCCCTGCAGCACGACGTCGAGGGCGTACCCGTCCGCCGTCGGCCGGGCCAGCAGGGTGTCCCGCGCCGCCGCCGGCAGGCTCGCCAGCACGGGGTCGGCGGCGTTGGCCTCCTCCTCGTCGGCGAAGTACACCCGGGTGACCAGCCGGTCGAGCAGCCCGCGCGCCATGACGGTCACGTCGACGTGCGGGGCCTGCCAGCCGCCCTCGCCGTCGGGCAGCGCGCCGGGTTTGACGGTGCGGAACCAGAACCTGCCCCCGGCGTCGGTGAGGCTGCGGCCGTAACCGCGGAAACCCGGCGTGGCCAGCGCGCCGCGGGGGTCCTCCGCGGAGTCGAAGCGCCCCGCGGCGTCGGCCTGCCAGATCTCCAGCATCCCGTCCGGCACGGTGTCGCCGGCGCCGTCGATCAGCCGCCCGCTCAGGACCAGCGCGCCGGGCGCGTCCGGGGCGGCGACCTCCGGCCCGTCCGGCCACGTCAGGCCGATCGACAGGTACGGGCCCACCGTCTGCGACGGCGTGAGGGCCAGCTTCGCCGGGTTCCCGGCGCGACGTGCGGTGGTGCTCACTCGTCCTCCTCCTCGTGGTCCTCGCCCTCGAACGGCGTCGCCTCGTCGCCGCGCAGCACGATGTCCCACTCGTAGCCCAGCGCCCAGTCCGGTTCGGTGGTCTCCCAGTCGAAGCGGGCCACGAGGCGCTCGACGCCCCTGGGGTCCGGGATCGAGGCGATCATCGGGTCCTGGCTGAAGAGGGAGTCGTCGGGGAAGTACATCTGCGTGACGAGGCGCTGGGTGAACGCGCGCCCGAACAGGGAGAAGTGGATGTGCGCCGGCCGCCAGGCGTTGCGGTGGTTGCGCCAGGGGTACGCGCCGGGCTGGATGGTGGTGAACCGGTAGCGGCCCTGCGCGTCGGTGGTCGTGCGCCCCACGCCGGAGAAGTTCGGGTCGACCGGGCTGGGCCAGCGGTCCACGTCGTGGCGGTAGCGGCCGCCGGCGTTGGCCTGCCAGATCTCCACCAGCGTGTCCGGCACCGCGCGGCCGTCGGAGTCCAGCACCCGCCCGTGCACGACGATGCGCTGCCCGATCGGCTCGCCCTCGTGCTGGCGGGTGAGGTCTGCGTCGTCCAGCGACGGCGTGCGGTCCCCGAGCACCGGCCCGGTGATCTCGGTGAGGCGCTGCGGCAGGTCGAACGGCGCCTGCAGCGGGTGGCGCAGGCGGGTGCTGCCGTACCCGGGGAAGTCGTGGGGCGGGTGGACGTCCTCCGGGACGTGCTCGTAGCGGCGCAGCACGAGCAGGGGCGAGGCGCTGCGCGCCGGGGTGGTGGTCACAGGGGTCCGTCCTGTCCGTCGAGGGTGGGGTCGGGGCGGCGCTGCGGGCGCCCGGGGGTTCGTGGGCGGGTGGGCGTCAGCGTGGTCCCCCCACCAGCGCGTGCGGGAGGCCGGTGTAGTTCTCCGCCAGCACCGTGGCGGCGGCGGTGGAGGAGACCACCTGCTGCAGCTGGGCCAGCTGCAGCCTGGCGTCGAACCCGTCGCCGGAGGTGTGCAGCATCGACGTCATCCACCAGGAGAAGTGGGTGGCCCGCCACACCCGGTCCAGCGCGCGCTGCTCGTAGCCGTCGAGCAGGGTCTGGGAGCCGGAGGAGAAGAACTCCAGCAGCGCCTCGGCGAGGACGGCGACGTCGGCGACGGCGAGGTTGAGACCCTTGGCGCCCGTCGGCGGCACGATGTGCGCGGCGTCGCCGACGAGGAACAACCGGCCGTGTCGCATCGGGGAGGACACGAAGCTGCGCATCCCGGTGATGGACTTCTCCAGCACCGGCCCGGTCCCCAGCGTCCAGCCCGGCAGGCCGAGGCGGGTCTGCAGCGCTTCCCAGATCCGCTCGTCGGGCCAGTCCTCGATGCGCTCGGTCGCGTCGACCTGCACGTACAGCCGGCTGATCGACGGCGAGCGCATCGAGTGCAGCGCGAACCCGTCGGGGTGCCAGGCGTAGATGAGCTCGTCGGTGGACGGCGGCACCTCGGCGAGGACGCCGAGCCACGCGAAGGGGTAACCGCGCTCCCAGGTGCGCGCCAGCGCCGCCGGGATGCTGGGGCGGCAGATCCCGTGGAAGCCGTCGGCCCCCACGACGACGTCGGCGTCCAGCCGCCGGGCGGTGCCGCCGGCGTCGGTGAAGGAGACCCGCGGGGAGGTGGTCCCGACGTCGTGCACGGCGACGTCGGAGACCTCGAAGTGCAGCGGTGCACCGGCGGCCAGCCGCGCGGCGACGAGGTCCTTGACGACCTCCGTCTGCCCGTAGACCCACACCGAGCGCCCGGTCAGGGCGGGGAAGTCGATGCGGTGGCGCTCACCGGGCCACTGCAGGTGGATGCCGTCGTGGCGCAGGCCCTGCGCGTCCAGGCGCTCCCCGACGCCCGCCGCGCGCAGCAGGTCGACGGTGGGCTGCTCCAGGATGCCCGCGCGCAGCCGCGCCTCGACGTAGGCGCGGGAGCGGGCCTCCACGACGACGCAGTCGACGCCCGCGGCGGTGAGGAGGTGGGACAGCAGCAGTCCGGCCGGGCCGGCTCCGACGACGGCCACACGAGTTCGCACCCGCACAGCCTGCGCCCCGGCCCGCCGTCGCGGAAGGCGGGACTTCCGCCCAGCGGAATGCCGGCGGAATCCCGGGGAACCCGGGAGCGATCGCGCCCGCCCCGCGGCGAGCGGTCAGGAGGCCGGGCGTGGTGGCTCGCCGGTGGCCCGGGTGATGGCGGCGGCCGCCACGCGCAGCGCGGGCAGCAGCGCGAGCAACCCCCGCCGCGTGGTGGTGCCCACGACGCCGAGGGCGGCGCCGACCTCGCCCCCGCTGCCGCGCACGGGCACGGCCACCGAGCACGTGCCCAGCGTCATCTCCTCCGCGGTGCTCGCATAGCCGTTGCGCCGCACCGCGGCCAGCTCCCGCTGCAACCGCCCCGCCTCGGTGATGGTGTGCCCGGTGATGCGCTCGGGCTGGGCCAGCACCTCGCGCACGACGTCGGCCGGGGCGTGCGCGAGCAGCACCTTGCCCACCCCGGTGGCGTGCAGGGGCAGGCGCACCCCGGCGCGGCTGACCAGCGGCACCGAGCGCCGCCCGTGCAGCCGTTCCACGTAGAGCGCGGAGGTGCCCTCCCGCACGGCCAGGTGCACGTTCTCGCCGGTGGCCGCGTAGAGGTCCTCCATGAAGGGCAGGCTGGACTCGCGCAGCTCGCGGTGGGTGGGGGCCAGCAGCCCCAGCTGCCACATGCGCCGGCCCACGACGTAGACCCCGTCCTCGAGGCGTTCCAGCGCCTGCGCCTGCTCCAGCTCGCCCACGATGCGGTGCGCCGTGGTCAGCGGCAGGCCGGCGCGGCGGGCGATCTCGCTCAGGGACAGGTGGGAGTGGTCCTCGTCGAAGGCGAAGAGCACCGCGAGGGCGCGCGCGGTGACGGTGCGCCCCGGCTGCGACGAGCCACCCGCCACGCTGCGACCTCCCCGGCTGCTGCGCCGATGCTACGGCCGGGGCCGGCGGTGGGCCGTTCCTCAGCGGGGCGCGACGTGCGGCAGCAGGCGCTGCTCGCCGGTGCCGGCCATCGCGTGCAGCCCCGCGGCGGCCGCGCCGAAGACGAGCGACAGCGCCGGCCGGCCCTCGCGCCGGGCCAGGCGGGGGCCGAGGGCGGCGGCGAGCCCGGTCAGGGCCGGCAGCGGGCGCACGAACAGGGTGATCTCGCGGATGAGGCCGGCGTCGTCCAGCCGCAGCAGCTGGACCTCCTGCGCGCGCACGCCGCCGATGCGGGCGGTGGCGCACAGGACGGCGGTGCGCTCCTGCAGGAGCTGGTCGGTGTAGGTGATGCCCTGCAGCACCGCGAACGCCTCCTCGAACAGGACGCGCACCCGTGCGCGGCCCTGGAAGGTGAACTGCGCGGTGATGGGGGAGACGAGCCGCACGTCGTCG
>NZ_BAABIL010000267.1:0-8861 GCF_039542765.1 Kineococcus glutinatus | reverse complement strand
GAAGTTCCACCACATCACCAGGGGTTCCTCGAACGGTTCCCCGCCCAGCAGGAACAGCCGCGCCGGACCGGCGGCGGAGATCCGCACGCCCGTGCGCCCCGGCGGCAGGTAGACCAGGGTGCCGGGTCCCACGTCGGCCCCCGCCACCTCCGCACGACCCGACATCACCAGGGCGGCGTGCTCGGAGCCGGCCTCCAGCGGCAGGTGCACCCCGCCCGCGCCGGCCAGCACCACCTCGGCGCCCACGAGCGGGGAGTGCACCAGCGCGGGCGAGCGCGCCCCGGCGAGCTCACCGGCCACCACCGTCGTCGTGGCGGGCCCCTCCACCAGCACCGGCAGGTCCTCGTGGTGCTCGAAGCGCGCCGGGCCGTGGCGGGCGCCCTCCGGCAGGGCGATCCACAGCTGCACGCCGTGCACGCCCGGCGGGTGGTCGGCGGGGGAGTGCTCGGAGTGGGCGATGCCGTGCCCGGCCGTCATCAGGTTGAGCCCGCCCGGGGTGATGAGCTGCGCGCTGCCGAGGCTGTCGCGGTGCAGCACGGCGCCCTCGACGAGCCACGTCACCGTCTGCAGGCCGGTGTGCGGGTGCGGCGGCACCTGCATCCCGGGACGACCGCGCACGTCCTGCGGGCCGAAGTGGTCGACGAAGCACCACGCGCCCACCATCCGCCGCTGCCGGTGCGGCAGCAGCCGGCGCACCGTCGTGTACCGGCCCAGCGGCACGTCGTGCCCGGCCAGCAGCACGCTGTCCGGCTCGGGGTCGGTCGCGACGGTGCCGGGGTGGGTGCTCGCCTCCATGGCCGGGGCAAGCCCGCCGCGGGCCGCCGTGTTCCCGGCGCCCGTGTCCCCGGCGGGGTTCCGCGGGACGCCGGGGGCGGGGAGGATGACCGCGTGATCCGCGACGGCGTCCGCTGGACCCTCCAGCACGGCATCCCGCGGCAGCTGGTGCGCCGCGCCGCCCGCACCGGCGAGCCGCAGGGCCGGCTGCTCACCGACCCGGCCACCTGGCGCGACCCCTACCCCCTGCACGCGGAGGTCCGCGCCCGCGGGGAGCTCGTGCCCGGCAGCCTGTCGGTCCTCACCGCCAGCCACCGGGTGACGCGCGAGGTCCTCGGCAGCGCCGACTTCGGCGTCGTCGGCCCCGTCGAGCAGCTGCCCGGGCGGCTGGCGCGGCTGCACGCCTGGGCGGCGCAGGGCGCACCCGTGCACCCGCTGGCCCCGCCGTCCCTGCTCGGCGTCGACCCGCCCGAGCACACCCGCTACCGCCGCCTGGTGTCCAAGGTGTTCACCGCCCGCGCCGTCGAGGCGCTGCGCCCGCGGGTGCGGCAGACGGCCGGCGCCCTCCTCGACGACCTCGCCCGCGTTGCCGCGCGCCCCGGCGGCGACGGCGTCGCCGACCTCGTGGACGGCTACGCCGTCCGGCTGCCCGTCGCCGTCATCGCCGACATCCTCGGCGTGCCCGAGCAGCGCCGCGACGAGGTCCTCGCCTTCCAGCACGGCCTCGCCAAGAGCCTGGACGCCGCCACCGGGTGGCGGGAGTTCCGCGCCGTGGAGGGGTCGCTGCGCGGTTTCGACGACTGGATCGGCCGGCACCTCGCCCAGCTGCGCCGCGAGCCGGGGGAGGACCTGCTCAGCGGCCTGCTCGCCGCGGAGGACGACGGCACCCGGCTCGACGAGCGGGAGCTGCGCGCCACCGCCGGGCTGCTGCTGGCCGCGGGGTTCGAGACCACGGTGAACCTCATCGGCTCGGCGGCCGAGCTGCTCCTGACCCACCCCGGCCAGCTCGCCGCGGTGCGCGCCGATCCGGAGCTGTGGCCCGGCGCCGTCGAGGAGTCCCTGCGGCTGGAGTCGCCGGTGCAGATCACCTCCCGCGCGGCGCAGCGCGACACCCGCGTCGCCGGGCACGCCGTGCGCCGCGGCACCCGGCTCGTCACCCTGCTCGGCGCCGCCAACCGCGACCCGGAGGTCTTCGCCGACCCCGAGCGCTTCGACGTGCGCCGGCCCAACGCCCGCGACCACCTCGCCTTCTCCGCCGGCCGGCACCACTGCCTGGGTGCGGCGCTGGCCCGCCTGGAGGGGGAGGAAGGGCTGCGCGCGCTGTTCGAGCGCTTCCCGGACCTCGCCCTCGCCCCCGGCGCGCGGCGCACCTCCACCCGCGTGCTGCGCGGCTGGGAGCACCTGCCCGTGCGGCTCGGCGGCGCCTGAACGCGGCGCCCGAACCCGGCGCGGGGACGACCGGTCGTGCCGGTCGTCCCCGCGCGCCCGCGTGACGTCACGGGGTGCTGTTGACCTCCCAGGCGAAGTCGCCACCGGCCGACGAGCTCATCAGCGCGTTCGGGGTGTTCGGGTCGATCGTCCAGGTGATCTGGTAGGCGCGGCTGTCGGACGCGGCGCCGGTCGGCGTCCACGAACCCCCGACCCCGCTGGCGAACGCGGCGTTGGCCGCAAAGCCGTCCAGCGTGCCGCTGAAGAGCGTGGTGCTGGCGGCCGGTGCGGCGGGCCAGTTGGTGCAGTTCGGCTGCACGGCCGTTCCGGGAGCCGCCACGGTCTCCTTGACGACGAGCTGCACGCGCTCGGCGAGGTTCCCCGAGCCGGTCCCGGTGACGTTGTCGCTGTACAGCTTGACGATGCCCGCGGTGGTGCCGTCGTAGGTGACCGTGATGCACTTGGCGCCGGTGCTGCCCGGGGCGAGGCTGTTCACGCTGAACAGGGCGGTGCCGACGTTCGGGCTGGCACCGCCCGGGCAGCCGGAGTTCCCGGTGGCGTCGTCGGACAGGCAGACCTTGCCGGTGTTCCACGCGTTGCCGCCGTTGACCGTCGTCGCGGTGAACGCCGCGGAGCTGGCCTGCCACACCATCGCGCCGCTGGCGACCATGCCCGCGGGCAGGGCCACGGCCAGCGCGACGCCCGCGTGGACGCGGCGGCGCCGCCTGGCCGGGACCGGCTCGCCGGAACTGCGCGCGGTGCCCTGCTCGTCCGTCATCGGGGTTCCCTCCTCCTGGGGTGGTGCGGCCCCTCCTGGACCACCGCCCGGCGGTGCCGGGACTTCTGTGCGGGTGCATCGGCACCGGCGAGCGCTGCCTTGAGCAACCGCTCACCCGTCGAGGAGGACGACCAGCAGCGCGGCCGTGAGCGCGAGGACGAGCACCGCGAGCGCGCCGTGGCGCCCCTCGTGCAGCCACACCACGGGCAGCCCCACGAACGGCACCCGGACCCGCGCCAGCCCCAGGACGTCCTCCGCGGGCACCGGCGTGCTGTCCTCGCCGATGTTGGCGTCCCCCTTCGAGACGTACGCGCCGTCCTCGGTCCGCCGCACGATGCGGTGCAGCAGGCGCGGGTGCACACCGCTGGGGTCGCGCAGCAGCGCGATGCGGCCCAGCAGCACGTCGTCGGCCGGGCGCGGCTGCACGAGCACCACGTCCCCGGGGTGGATGCGCGGCTCCATCGACCCCGTCAGCACCAGCTGCGACGTCCAGCCGAACGGCAGGGCCACCACCGACCACAGGAACAGCCCGCCGGCGGACATCAGGGCACCGGCGGCGACAGCGCGCAGCAGCACCCGCAGCGACCCGGCCCCGTGGTCCTGCTCGTCACCGGCCCCGGGCACCGCGCCGCTCACCCCGTGGTCCGCAGGGCCTCGCCGCGCGGTGCGCGCGCCGCCACGACGCGGTTGCGGCCGGCGGCCTTGGCTTCGTACAGCGCCTCGTCCGCGGCCGCGAGCAGCTCCACCGCCGTGCGGTGCCGCGGTCCGCACGTCGCGACCCCCACGCTGGCGGTGACCGGCACCGAGGCCGGCATCCGTTCCACCGCCGCGCGCAGCCGCTCCGCCACGGCGGTGGCCGCGTCGGCGTCGGTGTCGGGCAGCACGACGGCGAACTCCTCGCCGCCGTAGCGGGCGGGCAGGTCCCCGGGGCGGCTGCCCGCCGCGAGGACGCCGGCCAGCGCCGTGAGCACCTCGTCGCCGGCGAGGTGACCGTGCCGGTCGTTGACCGACTTGAAGTGGTCCAGGTCGATCAGCAGCACCGAGCAGGGCGACCCGGTGCGCTCGGCGCGGGCCAGGTGCCCGTCCAGCCCGGCGTCGAACGTGCGGCGGTTGGCCAGGCCGGTGAGGCCGTCGGTGCCGGCGGCCAGCCGCAGGCGGTGCACCAGGGTGGCGCGCCCCATCGCCAGCGCGGCGTGCGCGGCGACCTGCTGCGCCGTCGAGACCAGGCGCCGGTCCAGGCTGGGGCGCGATCGGCGGCGCACCAGCGCGCGGCGCTGGCCGTACTCCAGGACGAGGGCGCCCCGCACCTGGCCCTCGGCCCGGAACGGCACGACGAGGACGTTGCGGGCCTCGGGCAGCAGCTGCGCGAGGTCCCGGTCGGCCTCGGCGTCCAGCCGCTTCACGAGCAGGGTGCCGTGGGTGGCGACGGCGCGGCCGAGGACGGAGTCCCCGCCCGGTGCGGGCGTCTCGCCGCAGCTCAGCCCGTCCGCGGTGGTGAGGACGTGCACGAGCCCGCCGGTGCGGCCCGGCAGCTGCCCGGCGGGGTCCTCCTCGCCCACCAGGACGACGACCCGCTGCGCGAGCAGCTCGTCGCGGCACAGCTCGGCGAGCTGCCCGGCGGTCTCCCGCACGTCGTGGCCGCCCTCCATGGCCAGGGAGAACCGGCGCAGGACCTGCATGTCGTAGCGGCGCCGGCGCAGCTCGCGCTCGTTGACGGCCGCGAACGCCGC
Source organism: Kineococcus glutinatus (assembly GCF_039542765.1). Taxonomy (NCBI): domain Bacteria; kingdom Bacillati; phylum Actinomycetota; class Actinomycetes; order Kineosporiales; family Kineosporiaceae; genus Kineococcus; species Kineococcus glutinatus. The sequence continues at coordinate 4,151 of NZ_BAABIL010000267.1, read as the reverse complement.
GGTGGTGAACGTCGCCGACCACACCGCGGCCAGCAGCACGGCGAACCCGGCGGTGGGGAAGGTGCTGCCCAGCAACCGCTCCCCGAAGACGCCGTCCACGTCGGCCTGGACCACCAGGAGCAGGACCAGCGTGTTCCACGCCGCGACCTTCAGGCCCGAGCGGAACGAGGCGAGCAGGGTGATGGCCATGGCGTGGATGACGAAGACGTACGCCATCGGGCCGTCCGCGCCGCCCAGCAGGCGGAACGTCCAGGCCAGGTGGACGCCGTCCGCGAGCAGCGCCAGCGTGATCGACCACAGCGCGCAGCGCCGGCCCGCGTGCCGCAGCACCTCACCGAGGACCAGCACCGCGAGGTAGGCGACGACACCGCCGAGCACGGCGTCCGCGCTGCCCGTGCGGGCGGCCGGCAGGAACCCCCAGACGACCAGGGGCACCACCGCGAGGACGAGGCGGAAACCGAACGCCCAGCGGGCGCGCTTGCCCAGCGCGACGAGGTCGTCGACGTCGGTGGATCCGAAGATGGGGTTCACGGGGCCTCACCGCTGCTCGTGTCGGGGTTCACCGGGTCGTCCTCGCCGTCCTCGTCGTCGTCCGCTGCGAACAGGTGCCGCCGGTCCCGGAACGGCACCCGCGGTTCCTCGCGCAGGCGCGCCCGCACGAGCTTGGGGTCCCGCTCGTCGAGGCGCCGCTGCAGCAGCAGGAAGGCCAGGACGAGCACCAGCAGCGCCATCGGCAGACCGCCGTGCCGGGCGGCGCCGCGCACGACACCCGACACGTGCTCCAGACCGCGCAGCAGCACGGGTGGGGCGTCGGCCGCGGCGCCGGTGACGTCGTCCCACGAGCGGGGCAGCCAGGTGCTGCCGCTGCGGAAGCGGAACGGGCCGTCCCAGGAACCGGGTCGCCAGGCCCCGGAGGCGAAGTTCGACGCTCCGGTGCCGAGGCCCCAGTCGCCGGTGCCCAGGCCGATGCCGGGGTCGCCGGGGTCCGCGCCGGGTCCGCTGCCGGGGATCCCGGGACCGCCCGGAGTCCCCGGATCGCCGGGGGTTTGCGGGCTGCCGGGGGTTTGCGGGCTGCCGGGGGTTCCCGGGTCGTCGGGGGTTTGCGGGCTGCCGGGGGTTCCCGGGTCGTCGGGGTCGCTGCCGGGTCCGTCGCCCGGCACCGGCCGGCTCGTCGGTGCGCTCGTCGGTGCGCTCGTCGGTGCGCTCGTCGGTGCCGGGGCGGGAGGTGTGGTCTCCCGGCCGGTCGGAGAGGACGACGGGACGGGACGCGGCGTGCCCGGAGGAGCCGGGATCGGCGTCACCGCATCCGGGCTCGTGCTCGTGCTCGGGCTCGTGGTCGGCGGCTGGGGCGGGAGCGGGACCGCCGTCGGCGTCGGGCTCGTGCTCGGGGGCTCGGGCGGGAGCGGGACCGCCGTCGGGTCCGCGGTCGGCGTGGGGCCGGCGGTCGGGTCCGCGGTCGGCGTCGGGCCGGCCGTCGGGTCCGCGGTCGGGGTGGGACCGGCGGTCGGGGTGGGGCTGACTGTCGGCGTGGGGGTCGGGGTCGGCATGGGGGTCGGGGGCACGGCCGGCGGCACCAGCGTCCACACGAACGTGGCCCCGGTGCTCGCGCGCGACGGCGCGGCCGGGGCGAGCTCGACGGTGATGCGGAAGGTCCGCGACTGCCCGGTGGTGGCCGTCCAGGTGGTGTCCACCCCGCTGCCGCCCGACGTGCGGCGCGCGAGCTCGGCGAGGCTGCCGGCGAAGAAGGACCTCGTGGGCGTGAAACCGCTGCAGTCGCCGAAGCGCCCCCCGGTGCCGAGCTCCACGGTGACGTCGAGATCCTCGGCGAGCGCGCCGGCGACCCCGGTGGCGCCGAAGCGCACCGGGCCGGCGGCGCCGCCCCGGGAGGTCACCGTCGTGCAGCCGCTGTGCGGGTGCCCCGGGGAGAGGTGGTCCAGCTGCAGCAGCGCGCTGCCGCCGTCGTCGTCGACGAGGTCCACGGTGGCCAGCCGCACCGCCGCCGGGCTGGTCGCCCCGAGCAGGGCGGGACCCAGCAGGACGGGGCCCACCAGCACGGCGACCACGACGGCGAGGAGGACGAGGGGGGCGAGCAGGAGCGGGCTGCGGCGCACCGCGGCCAGCGCCCGACCCCCCGCCGTGCGTCCCATGGTGCCGCTCCCCGTCGGTCCGCTGCCGGCCACCGGCGGTGACCGTCTGCTGGTATCGGCCGCTGCGGCGATCGGGTGAAGCCGGAACCTCCAGCCCACCCGCCGGGCCGCCGATGGACCGGGGAGGGCGCACGCCCGTCCCGGACCGGAGGAGGTGGCGCGTGGAGATCGGCAGGCGCGGTGCGCGCCGTCTCGTGCTCACCACCGCACTGCTCGGCACGGTGCTCAGCGGTGGCCTGGTCTGGAGCTCTTCCCACGCCACCTTCGGGGGCACCACCACCAGCACCGGCAACACGTTCGCCTCCGGGGAGGTCGCCGTGAGCACGGCCGGGGTGTCCGGGGCGCTGTTCAGCGCCTCGCAGCTCGCGCCGGGACCGCCCCGGGCCGCGTGCCTGGACGTGGTGTACACCGGCGACGTCGCCGCCGACGTCCGGCTCCTCGTCCGCTACCGCGACGTGCTGGGCGTGCCCGACGACGGCCTCGCGCCGTTCGTGGAGGTCACCGTGGAGGAGACCGTCCAGGGGGCCGGCACCGCCTGCGCGGCGCGCACGCCGGCGGGACCGGCGCTGTTCGCCGGCGCCTCCTTCGACGACCTGGTGGCCCACCACGGCGCCTTCGCGACCGGGCTGGGCAGCTGGCGGCCCTCGGGCAGCGCTCCCGAGACCCGCCACTACCGCGTGACGTACCGGATCGCGGACGACAACGCCGGGCAGGACCTGTCCCTCGGCGTGGACTTCCTGTGGGAGGCCCGCAGCGCCTGAGCGGTGCCGGCCCGGGCCTCAGCCCAGCGCGGTCAGGTCCGCCTCGACGGCGGCGAGGTCCTCCCAGCCGAGCAGCCGCAGCACGGCCGTGCTGAGCCGCTCGTGCCGGTGCTCGGCGAACGCGGGGTCGACGAGGTCGGCCAGCGTCGTGAAGCAGGAGGTGATCTCCCGCTGCGGGGAGTCCCCGGGCCGCTGGGCCGCCTGGTCGCGGGCGGCGAGGACCACCGTGCTGATCGGCTGCCCCGTGCACACCTCGCGCCCGCGGCCGGTGGCGCGCTCCCGGCTGCCGTGCGCGAGCAGCAGCCCCTGCTCGGCGATCTGCAGGACCGCTCCCGCCGCGGCCGCCGCGGCCTCCCGGTGGGCGACCACGTCGGTCTGGGCCCGCGCCACCTGCCGGCGGAGGTCCTCGCTGTGGGCGTCGGGCTGCCAGTAGCCCTCGGTGTGCCGGGTGGCGGCCCGCATCACCTCGTCGGGGTCCTCCACGCCGAGGTCGAGGTCCTGGCCCGTGTCGTACTCGCTGACGACCTCCGCGGTGAGCCGGGCCAGGCGCTCGCGCGCCACCTCCAGCTCGCGCCCCTCCCGCTGGAGCAGCTCCAGCAGGTCGGCCAGCGCGGCGCGGCACCCCTGCAGGTAGTCGGGCATCGACGTGCGGATCGTGAGCATCCCGGGCCTCCCAACCGCTGGGAACAGCACCTTAAGCGGGTGCCGGGCGCACCGCTCGGTGGTGCGAGCGTGTCGCGGCCCCTCCCGCACGGGCGGCGCCCGCCCCGCCGCCCGTGCGCCTGGGGCCGCCCAGCACCTTGCCGGGAAGCGGGCGGCGGGAGCACCATCGAGATCTGCACGGTCCGCGACCACGGTTTCCGGGCCACCCTGGCGGGCGGCCCGCGACAGGAGGCGCTGTGTCGGAGAACTCGCTGACGGAGGCCGGCGTCGCGTGGGACGCCGAGGAGTACGCGCCCGCCGCGCCGGTGCTGGCGGAGGACCCGGCCGAGGGTCTGCCCGCCGAACCCGGCGCCGGCACCGACGCACCGATCGAGGACCCCGAGCGCCCCGAGCCGGTGCCCCTGGACGAGGACGACTACGCGCACGAGGTGCCGTAGCACCCGGGCGGCGAGGGCGCCGCCCGGCAGCGGAGCGCCGGCGAGCCGGCGGTGGACGAGGAGAGCGCCATGTCCGGCACGGACAGCACGGGCAGCACGGGCAGCACGGGCAGCACGGGCAGCACGGGCAGCACGGGCAGCAC
>NZ_BAABIL010000266.1:0-6723 GCF_039542765.1 Kineococcus glutinatus | reverse complement strand
GCACGCCCGGCACCTGCACGGCGGTGGCGGCGGTGACGGTGCCGGAGGCGTCGGTGGCGCTGACGAGCAGCTGGCCGCGCAGCAGCTCCCGGGCGCGGGCGGCGGCGCCGGCGGGCAGGCGCAGCACGACGTCGCCGGCCAGGTGCGGGAACCTCGCGGCGAGGTCGGCGGGCAGCGCGGTGCCGGTGGCGGTCAGCGTGGTCGCGGTGCCGCCGACGACCTGCCCGTCGCGCACCTGGATGCCGCCGTCGGGTGCGGAGTGCAGCCGGTAGGTGGCGCCGGCGCCGGCGGGCGGCAGGTGCCAGGCGATGGTGGCGGCGTCCAGCCAGTGCGCGGCGCTGCCCGTCAGGAGGGGGTCGGGCAGGTCGTCGGTGAGCAGGTGGGTGGTGTCGTCGTAGGTGAAGGTGATCGGGCCGCCGGGGGCGGTGAGGGGGATGTCGGCCCCGCCGGGGGCGCCGCCGGCGCCGTAGTTCTCCGCCCAGGAGCCGTCGATGGCGACCTTCAGCGCGTAGCTGCCGGCGGGGACGTCGAACGTGGCGCGGTAGAGGCCGTCGGAGCCGGCGACCGGCTGCAGGGCGGTGGCGGCGCACTCCGGCTGCCAGTCGCCGGGGCAGCCGAGCTCGGACTGCAGGGAGCCGACGAGGGTGGCGGTGCGGGTGGCCGCGGTGGCGGGGGCGGTGGTGGCACCGAGGGCCGCGCCGAGGAGGGCGGGGGCGGTGCAGAGGGCGGCGAGGGTGGAGCGGCGGATCACGAGACCTCCTCGGCCGCGCGTCGACGGGCGGCCTGGTGACGGGGCGTGCTGCCCGCGGCACGCTAGGGCGCGCCGTCCGCCGCTGCAAGAACCCTGCAAACCTTGCAGGCGCTGTCGGCGGGCCTGTCCGGGCCGGCCCGCCGGTCGGGGCCGCCGGACCCCGCCGTCACCGCGCGCCGTCCTCCACCGGTTCGATCCACGCCACGAACAGGGGCCGGCCCGCGGGGCTGCGCACCTGCTCGATCATGAAGTGGCAGGGCACCTCGTGGCCGGCGGCGTGCAGCACGGGCAGCGTCAGGGGCACGCCGATCACCCGCGCCTGGCCGGTGCTGAGGTGGCGGGAGAAGCCGGCGACGTGCGCCTCCCGCAGCGCGGGGGGGATGAGCGCCACGATGCGGCGGCCGAGCAGGTCCTCGACCCGCCAGCCCAGGGCGGCGGCCAGCGGCGCGCTGACCGCCACGATCCGGTTCGCCTCGTCGGCGGCCACGGCACCGCGGTCGCTGTCGCGCACCACCCGCACGGCCGCGGGCAGCTCCCCGGGGGCGGCGGTGGTGCGCCCGACCGTCTCGAAGCGCTCCTGCGCGCCACCGGGCCAGGGGCGGGGGGCGATGCCCGCGAGCTGGCTCTGCACCTGCTCGCACAGCCAGTCGCGCACGGCGACGACCTCGGGCTGGCCGGGGAAGGCGAGCAGCTCGCCCTCCGCGGCGAGGCGCTCGGCGGTGTCCAGGGCGTCCTGCAGGGCGGCGGCGGCGTGCCCGGCGTCGCCGGTCACGGTGGTCGTGACGTCCACGGAGCCCGCGCCGCCCGGCAGCAGGCCGGGGTGGCCCTCGGGCAGGGCGGGGCGGGGTGCGCGGGCCTCGGCGTCGCGGACCGCCGCGACGACCGCGGCGGAGAACGTCTGCCGCGCCCGCTCCACCTCGGTGAAGTCGACGCCGACCTCGTGCTGGGCGGCGTACAGCGTCAGCTCGCGCAGCAGCGCGTCGTGGTGCTGGCGGGTGGCCAGCCAGAGGGCCGCCGGAACCGCGAGCAGCCGCACCTCGTGCAGCTCCTGCGCGGTGGTGCGCGGTGCCTGCGGCGCCGCCGCTGCGGGCAGGTCCCACTCGTCGCCGCCCCAGGCGGCCAGCAGGTCCTCCTCGGAGGGCTCCTCGGCGGCGGCCAGCTCGAACCAGACCACCTTGCCGTCGGGCAGGCCGGTGACGCCGCAGGCGCTGCTGAGGGCGGCGACCAGGGCCATGCCCCGGCCGGTGGTGGCCTGCTCGCCGTAGTTGCGCTGCGCGGGCAGGGCGGTGTTGAAGTCGCGGACCTCCACGCGGGCGGTGCCCCCGCCGATCCACACGGTGAGCTCCACGGCCGTGCGGGCGTGCAGCGCGGCGTTCGTCACCAGCTCGCTGACGGCCAGCTCCGCGGCGTCGGCCCAGTCCTTGCGGGCGGCGGCCACCAGCGCGGTGACCACCGCGCGGCGCGCCCGCCCGGCCGCGGCGGGGCCGCTGCCCAGCTCGACCCGGCAGGCGGGGGGAGCGGCGGGGCCGTCGGTCCCGGGCGCCGGGCGGGACGTCGTCATGGACGTCATCGGAACACGGATCCTCTCCTCGCCGCTCGTCTCGGCGCCACGCGGTGTCGTGGGCGCGGTCCTCGGGTGCGCCGTGCGTGTCGCCCAGGGTGCATCGGCCGCCGCGGGCGCAACCCTGAGCGCTGAGTGGTGGAAGGTTCAACGGACGTACCGGGCGCTGTGTTTCGGCCCCGTTCCCGCACGGCTACGCGCCGGTGACCCGGGCGCCCCCGCGGAACCGCTGGGTTACGGCTGCTCCCCGGACCTGGTCGCCCCCCGCGCCGCGCTGCGATGCTCGCAGCGGTCGACGGCGGCCACCCAGCGTCCCCCGGCTCCGGAGGTTCCCGTGCCCAAGCTCACCACCGACGAGCGCGCGGTGCTCGAGCACGTCCTGTCCTGGTACGCCGAGCACCGCGGGGCCCTGTCCGCCCACGCGGTCGCCGAGGTCACGGGGATCCCCTGCGCGCGGGTGTCGGATGCCGCGCGGGTCCTGGCGGCGGCCGGCCGGGTGCGCGCCTACGTCGGGCCGCGCCCGCACGAGGAGGACCGGGAGGTGTGGTTCCTGGGCCTGGTCAGCAGCCGGGACCGCGTCGTCGACCTGCGCGCCCACGCCACGTGGCTGCCGCGCCCGGTGGTGCTGCCGGCCTGAGGGGCCCGGCGCCGCCGCGGGCCGGCCGCGCCACCGGGTGCGCTCACGGCTGGCGCCGCTCCAGCCGCCAGCCCGCCGGGTCGTCCAGCGCTGCGTGGGGGCGGACGGCCACCAGCACCAGCCGGTCGTGCAGCCGCGAGGGCCGGCCCTGCCAGAACTCCACCTCGCGCGGGCGCACCAGGAACCCGCCCCAGTGCTCCGGCAGCGGCACGTCGTCGGCCGACCCCGTGTCCGGCCAGCGCGCCGCGAACCGCGCCCAGCGCGCCTGGACGTCCTCGGCCGAGGCGGTGGGGGCGGACTGCTCGCTGGCCCAGGCGCCGATCCGCGAGCCCCACGGCCGGGACGCGAAGTACACCGCGGCCTCCTGCCGGGGGAGTTCCTCGGCGTCGCCGACGACGCCCACCTGCCGCTGCGCCGCGTGCCAGGGGAACAGCAGCCCCACCCGCGGTTCGGCCGCCATCGCCCGCGCCTTGCGGGAGGTGCGGTTGGTGTAGAACGACAGGCCGCGCGCGTCGACGCCCTTGAGCAGCACCGTGCGCGCGCTCGGGCCCTGCGGGCCGGCGGTGGCCAGCACCATCGCGTTCGGCTCGGGCAGGCCGGCGGCGACCGCGGCGGAGTACCAGCGCTCGAACTGCGCCAGCGGGGTCGGCGCGAGGTCCGCCTCGCGCAGCGGGCTGTCCTCGTAGGCGACGCGACGGGCCGCGGGGTCCTCCACGGCCCCATCCTGCCCGGGCGGGCGGGGTGTCCGCAGCGCCGCGGGCGGCCCGCTGCTCCGGCCTACCGCCCCGGCCGGGTGCCGGGGCGGGGCGGTCGCGGTGGCACGGGCGTGGACACGACGAAGGAGCTGGTGGTCTGCCCGTGCACGAGGAAGCGGTCGAGCACCGCTTCGAGGGCCTCGACGCTGGCCACGTGGACCTTGAGCAGGAAGCAGTCCTCACCGGAGACGCGGTAGCACTCGCCGACCTCGGGGGTGCGTTCGGCGAGGGCGGCGATCTTGGGCAGCTGGCCCGGGCCCGGGCGCAGCCGCACCCAGGCCGTCACCGGCAACCCGAGGGCGGCCGGGTCCAGCTCGAGCCGGTAGCCGCGGATGACCCCGGCGGCCTCGAGCCTGCTCACCCGCTCGCGCACCGCGGGGGCGGACATGCCGATCCGCCGGGCGAGTTCGGCGACGCTCAGGCGGGGGTCGGCGACGAGCAGGTCCAGGACGCGCTGGTTGACCTCGTCCAGCAGGGACCTCCGTCCCGGAAACCCGTCCGGTGGTCTCGGGGCTCTTCCCGCAGGCACACCGCCTCCTCGACCTTCGGGTGCTCATGGTGCTCGCACCCCGGTCCTTCGATCCCAGGTGCATGACCACCGGTGGACACGCCCACCGCGCGCCCGCGCTCCCGGCGCCGTCCCGGGGGAGCGGCGTGCGCACGGGGGGGCGCATCCCGCCGCACGCCTGCTTCGTGGTCAGCGCGGTCTTCCACTACCTGGGCCCGGCGTTCGCGGTGCTGCTGTTCGCCCGCGTCGACGTGCTCGGCGTCGCCTGGCTGCGCATCGCCTCCGCGGCGCTGGTGCTCGCTCTGTGGCGCCGCCCGTGGCGCACCTGGCGGCGGCTGGACGCCGCGACGAAGCGGCTGCTGCTGGGGTGGGGAACGTTGCTGGCGGTGATGAACGCCTGCTTCTACCTGGCGATCGACCGCCTCCCGCTCGGTACGGTCGCGGCGATCGAGTTCCTGCCGGTCATCGCCCTCGCCGCGTTCGCCGCCCGGACCCGCCGCAACGTCGCCGCGCTGCTGCTGGCGGTCACCGGGGTGTACCTCCTCACCGACGTCCGGCTCGTCGCCGAGCCGGTCGGGATCGCCTTCGCCGCGGCCAACGCCGTGCTGTTCGCCGGGTACGTCGTCCTGGGCCACCGCGTCGCCCGCAGCGAGCAGGTGCCGGGGATCGACGGGCTGGCCCTGTCCCTGCTCACCGCCGCCGTCGTCGCCCTGCCGATCGGCGTCCGCGACGCTCTGCCCGCCGTCCACGACCCGATCGTGCTCGCCGCCGGCGCCGGCGTCGGGATCTCCTCCTCGGTGGTCCCGTACGTCTGCGACCAGCTGGCGATGAGCCGGCTCCCCCGCGCCACCTACGCGCTGATGGTCTCCCTGCTGCCGGCCACCGCCACCGTGATCGGCGTCCTCGTCCTCACCCAGGTCCCCACCGCCCCCGAGGTCGCCGGGGTGCTCCTCGTCATCGCCGGTGTGGCCTCGCACCGCGCGCGGGCGACCTCCGCGTGAACGCCGCCCCGCCGCTGCGGAGGACGGCAGCACCCACCGGCACGAGCAGCACCTACCGCGCGTGCCGGTGCGGTACTAGGGTCGTCCCATGACTGCCGGGTCGGCGATTCGCCACGCACGGGAAGGGCGCCCGGCGGCGGAGTGAGGACGCGGCGGGCGCGCAGCCCGCCGCAGGACCGGCTCCCGCCCGCCGTGCAGTTCCGTCGCGCACGTCCTCGGCGCCCGCCTCGGGGCGCCCCACCGCACCGCCCCCCGCCGCGACCGCGCGGCGTCCCGTCCGCCTGCCGTGCAGCCCGCGCGCCGGCGGACCACCCCGACCTGCCCGCGCGCCGCCGCGGGAAACCCGTGCAGAGGAGAACCCCCGTGCCCAACCCGTCCAACGACCAGATCGTCGCCGACTTCCGCGCCTCCGGCGGCCGCGTCGGACCACCGTTCGAGAACTCCCGCCTCGTGCTCGTCACGACCACCGGCGAGCGCACCGGAAATCCCCACACCGTCCCGCTGGGCTACCTGCCCGACGGCGAGCGCCTGCTCGTCCTGGGTTCCGCCGCCGGTTCCGACCGGCACCCGCAGTGGTTCCGCAACCTGCTCGCGGAGCCCGTCGCCACCGTCGAGGACGGCGTGTTCCGCTACGAGGCCCGCGCCGTCGTGCTGGAGGGTGCCGAGCGCGACGCCGCCTTCGCCCGCGCGGTGGAGACCGATCCCGGCTGGCAGGACCACCAGGACCGCACGCACCGGGTGATCCCCGTCGTCGCGCTGGAACCCGCCGGCCCACCCACCCCGACGGCCACGTCGTGGGGCGCCGCGCTCGTCGGCGTCCACGGCGCGCTGCGGCGCGAGCTCGCCCTCGTGCGCAGCGAGGTCGCCGCCTCGGGCGGCACGCTGGGCGCGCAGCTGCGGGTGAACTGCCTCACCGTGTGCGCCGGGCTGCACACCCACCACACGATGGAGGACGCCGGCATGCTGCCCGCCCTGGCCGCGCAGCACCCCGACCTCGCCGCCGTCGTCGACCGCCTGCGCGCCGAGCACGCCGGGATCGCGGTGCTGCTGGAGCGGCTGCAGGAGGTCACCGGCTCCGGCGGCGGGGGCGAGGACGTGCTGGCGCAGGTGGACGTGCTCGTCGCCGAGGTGGAGCGGCACCTGGACTACGAGGAGGCGCACCTGCTGCCGGTGCTGGACGGGGCCGGGGCGTGAGCCCGCGCCCTACCCCGCGTGCCCGCCGCCCGGGGTGAGGTCCCCGCCGTAGCGGTCGAGGTAGTGCCCGTAGAACACCCGGGTCGCGACCTGCCGCCGGCTGCTGACGCCGAGTTTCCCGAACACCGCCTTGAAGTGGTCCTGCACCGTGTACGGCGACAGGTGCAGCGCCTGCGCGATCTCCTGGGTGCTGTCCCCGCGCAGCATCGCCCCCACGACGTCGGCCTCCCGGGCGGTGAGGCCGTGGGCGGCCATGACCAGGGGCAGCACCTCCGGCGGGCCGGCCGGCTCGATGGTCACGGCGATGTCCCCGGCG